>CAZJIN010000393.1:0-3358 GCA_964545955.1 uncultured Sediminispirochaeta sp. | reverse complement strand
CGGCGGGAGCGGCACCACCCTGATCGGAAGGGCCCTTCCCACACTATAGACCAGCATCGCCTCTTCTATTCTTTCATCATCGTCATAATAATCGTAATTCAAGCCCCGCCAGGGAAAGCTCACCAGTACTTCCCCCTCCTGGGGCTGTACCGCAAGAATACTTGTGATTACGGCGTCCCGGTCATTGGGGTTCTCACGACTGTGAATCGGGCTAAAAATGAAGTTGCAGGATACCAAAAAATAAAGAAACAGGCTTATCAGACATGTTAGAAATATTCGCTTTCCCATCACCAATTCCCCACTAACTCAACATCTATGGAGGGAGTGTCGACCGTATAATTCATGGTCAACTGGTTTCCGGTGGTATACAAAAACAGCCCTCCGGTATTGTGATAATACGCCTTTGCCAGTACCTCGGAAATATCTATTGAACGGGGTCCGGCAAGATCGCCCGCGACAAAAGGTATTTCAACCCTAATGCTACGATCGATGAAAAATTCATCAGCTTCCCCGATTTTCAATAAAAAGGGGTCTCCACTTTCCCACCGCGCCCTCATCGGATGAATCACCAGGGTCGTATCCAGAGGTACCAAAGAAATATCAATATTAATTTCAGCGGATCCCACATTCATATCATACCAATTTTCATAATAGAGAATATTGAAGATCTCCCCCGAAATTGTTTCAGTGGCATTGGGAAAGTTCGTCGAAGTTCCTGAAGAGCTCATATCGCCTTTCACAAAATTTGTATGCCAGAACGATTCAGATTCCAAACGAAAATTTTCCAACTGCTGCGATGTATACACCGGAGCCATCCATCCACCGCCTTTTTCATGAGCGTAGAGGGCAAAGTAATGCTCCCGATCCCTCTTCAGGTTGGAGAAAATGACGGAGGTGAAAGATTTTGCAGAGGCATCCCAGGACTTAATCGGAAAGGATTCCCCTCCCAACCTGGATGTCGGATAGCTTCCCCGGCTGTGTTTGATCACGATCTCGTCGTAGACCGGAGCTATGTCCCGAAGGGCTCGCTCCAGATCATACCAGTCCCAGACGACCCTGATCTCATCACTGTCTATGAGCTCACACTCAAACCGCCCGAAGGACTCGTTCAATCCATCCCGATTCAGGTTCAAGGAAGGCCCGAGGATAAAGGAATCACAGGAAAAAAACAGGATTGAAGATAGGAGGACAAGAATGGACAAGGGAAATATTTTTTTTACCATCTTCACCTCCTCACCTCAAAGGCCAGGGTAACTCCTCCCGCGGGAGCGGGAGCGACGGCAAGCTGAAACGGCATGCTCCGCTCATCCTTCCGTGCAGTTCTGTCTGCCGGTGCCTTTACAAGTGCCCGGGTAGAGATGATCGCCGAAGTCGTGTACAACGCCAGCGCTCCCATTCCCAGGGTTACTGCATAGGTATTGTACATCACTTCAGGATTTGCCTCGGGGTTTCCCGAGGGCGAACGAGCCTTAATCGATGCCTCGATTCCCTGGAGGTACATATTCAATGCCGCCTGTCCCAGGATTGTCCCGGCCCCGACACAGACATTGCCGATCCCCAACATGTTTCCCGCCCGGTCCGAAAGAACAAGCATTTCCCTCTCCCCGGGCCAGAAATAGGTCGCCGCGATACCCACCGCACCCACCAGCTGCAGGGATAGGGCGGAATAACGGGCTATAGTATAATAATCATATATATCCCGGTACTCTTTATAGCCCTTCGTTACCTCCTCCGGTGTATCACCATCGACAATACTCATACCCATGTACCGATCGAAAAGACCCATGCTGTAATACCCAACCCCACCCGAAGCCTGTGAGGCCACCCTTCCGGCAAGGTAAAAACTATTGAACAGCGCAAGCCACCCCCTGCTTCCGACCCTTATCTCCAGTGCATCATCTCTCAAAAAAAGGTAAGAATACGCGAGAGCTCCGCTCCCAAGACTTCCATTTATAAAGCCGCCTATACCCAGGCCGTTTGCACCCTGTTGAAAATGCCGGTACTCATTGTATGGATCGCCCTCGAGGTAGTTGTTCATATACAGGCTCCAATATCGCAAAGCCCGTATATTCGACTGCAAGGAAGCATCAAGCAAAAGATCAGAGATGAACCTGAAACCGTACCCGGTAAGCATTTCGTACTTTTGCCATTTCCGATTTCTGGCGACTCTTTTTTCTTCCTTCTCTGTCTGGTAAAGCTGCTGAATCTCCTCCTGTACCACATCTTCCCGGGCTTTCTCGGTCACCGCGCGCTGTACTGTTTCCGGCAGCTTCTTAATCGCCTCCTCCGGATCTTCCTCCGCAAGCTGTTCAAGGGCTGCCAGATCATCCCTCATCATGGCATTTTCCCTCGCATCGGCTTTGCGAATTTTTTGAACCTTTTCCTGTACCGGAGCGGGAAATTCTGCCGTGATAAGCTCATCGGTTATATCCCGAATAACGCGGTCCACATCCTCTAAACCAACCGCTAGTTTTTCCGATGTAAGCACTTCTTTTTCCGTCTTCGTGTCCACAATGATCATTTTTATCCGGTATTGAGCCCCGTCCTTTCCGATACTACCGGCGGCAACATACCTGCTTCCCGTCTGTTTTCCGATATTCACGAGACTGTGTATCAAGACATCCTCGGGAAGGTCTTCAGGAATACCTTCCTTCGCGGGTGATTCTGATTTTGGTATCAACGAAGAATGCAGTACATCGGTCCGGTCAAAGTTCTGCTGCACAAGCTTGTCCATAAGCATTGAGGTATACCCCGGTCCATTCAGGGTGATGAAGGGAACTAATGCTATCTCAGTTACCTCCGTTTCCTTCTCTACTCCAGTGGAGCCGGCCTCCAGTTCCTGTCCGTGAAGATCACCACCAACTACAAGAAATAACATAAGAATGAGAAAAAAATAAATAATCTCTTTCGAAGGGTGTGCCCACAGCACTTTCTTCACCTGCTGCATCTCCTTATGAAACAAATTATAACACAGTTCAGATGCTTTCAGAAATCGAAGATTTTTGAAAGAGTCCCGGTGTTTTTTTAATAGTATCGACCAAACCAGTCAAAAAAACAATTCCACCGGACCTGTCAATTCAAATTTCCTCATGACAAACCCATTCAAAGAGCTCCTTCCACCCTTCATAGCCCTCTGGTTCCTTTAAAATAAAAAAAGCCTCCGGGGCCCCCCTTCGTCCCGGCCACGCACGCTCCTCAGCTGCGCTGTGCACAGCCTCCGGTGCGTGCTAGGGGTACCCAGGCCGCTTCTGGGGCCAGTGTTACAGTTTGGGACCATCCCGCGTTCTGTGGCCCTCTGGTTCCTTTAAAATAAAAAAAGCCTGGACAACTCACTCCGCACCCTCCGGGTGCTCCGTCA
>CAZJIN010000392.1:0-3365 GCA_964545955.1 uncultured Sediminispirochaeta sp. | reverse complement strand
ATGAGAATCTTTGGAGAAAACATTAAACCCCTCATCAGTACCATAACATGCCCAGGTAAGATCAGCGGACCCACCAAAGAACCAACCCTTCTCCCTCTGCAGGTATTGGAGGGTTTTTCCCGCTGCATTACGGGTAGCCTCCTGATCCCCCACATGATAGGTATCGAGCTCTTCTCTGTCTATTTTGATGTTTCCACTATTCGAAATCCATTCCTGATACAAAGAATACAGTTCAGGATTTTTCTTCTTCCAATCCTCAAACAACGCCTTCCAGGCATGATACTCTTTTTCCCACGTTTCCCTCTTTTGCTTGAAGTATTCTTTTACCTCATCAGGAATGTAAAATTGTTTTTTGGGATCAAGGCCGAATCTCTTCTTTACACTTTCCACATCATCGGGGCCCAACGCACCGCCATGGGCTTTGTTTGTGTTTTCTTTTTTTGCTCCCTTTCCGATGATAGAATCTACCATTATAAGTGTGGGCTGCCGGATGTCGTTCCGCGCTTTTTCAGCGGTATCGGCAAGCTCATCAATATTACCTTCCTTCACACGGAATACCTCCCAACCGTATGCCTCGAATCGCTTGCCGACATCTTCTGCGCTGGTAATATGGGTTTTTCCGTCAATGGTTGTTTTATTGTGGTCATAAAAAACAATAAGCTTGCCCAAAGCCATTCCGCCGGCAAAGGAAGCCGCCTCTGCAGATACTCCCTCCATCAAATCCCCATCACTGGCAAGCACATAGGTGTAATGATCTATGATGGAATGGTTCGGTGTATTAAACGTATGGGCCAGTTTTTGCTCCGCAATTGCCATACCCACTGCGGTTGCAAAACCCTGCCCCAACGGCCCGGTGGTTGTTTCAACCCCGGTTGTGTGGCCATACTCGGGATGTCCCGGTGTAAGACTGCCCAATTGACGGAATTCCTTCAGATCTTCCAACGAGAGACCATACCCGCACAGATGCAACAACGAATAGAGCATCATAGAGCCGTGCCCGGCAGAGAGAACAAAACGATCCCTGTTGATCCAATCCGGCTTCCCCGGGTGATGTTGGAGTAATTCAGAGTAAATAAACGTTCCTACTTCTGATGCCCCGAGGGGTAATCCCGTGTGTCCGGTCTGCGCCACCTCAACGGCATCTACCACAAGCCCCCTTACAGTATGGGCGGCGCTTATAATATTTTGTCGATCGTAATTCATATACTAACTCCTTGAAAAATAGGTTGATATGGAAAGAATAGAATTTCTTAATAGAGAAGCCATCCACCGTCGATATAGATTGTCTGTCCCACCACATACTCTGATTCAGCCGAAGCAAGAAATGCAACTACATTGGCTATATCGGTGGGAACGCCAAATCTTCCCATCGGGATCTTTCCCAACCATTCATCCCGAGTCGAGGGATCGTTGAGAGCCGGCCTGGTTATTTCGGTACTGATCATTCCAGGGGCAACTGCATTTACCCGAATACCCTGGTCGGTGTATTCATAGGCGGTCGCCCTGGTAAAAGCCGACACTCCACCCTTCGAAGCTATGTAGTGGCTCGAGTTCTTGAAGGCCATAGAAGCGACCATAGATGAGAGATTGACGATGGTTCCTTTCAAATTATTGGACAGCCAATATCTGATCATAGCCTGGGTAACCAAAAAAACACTGGTTAGATTTACATCAATCATCCTCTGCCACTCTTCGCGGGTCATATCCACTATGCTTGCATTGAAAAATATCCCGGCATTGTTCACCAAGATATTAGGCGCACCGAGTTTTTCAGCCGTGGCCTCTATCATCGTTTTTATGGAAGAGCTATCGGTAACATCCACATGTGTCTGCACCGCCTTTCCACCGTCTTTCTCTATAAGTTGCACGGTTTCAGAGGCAATGCTCTCATCAATATCCGCAACATTTATATTACTCCCTTCCTCGGCCATTTTCATCGCTATAGCTCTTCCAATCCCCCGGCCTGCACCTGTTACAACCGCAATCGTATTATCCAGCCTTTTCATTTGTTTCTCCTTAGATATGGCTTGTCTGACCACCATCGATAAGTAAAGACGCACCATTGTAATATTGAGCTTCATCCGAAGACAAAAAGACCACGGTATGTGCTATTTCTTCGGGTCTTCCGAACCTTCCAAGCGGAATAGATTTCAGGGAGTTTTTCCTGCCCTCCTCATCGTCCAGGAACCAGTTGTTCATCTGCGTCTCAAAGGTACCGGGAATGACAACATTGGAACGTATTCCATAGGGTCCGAACTCCAGAGCAAGGGCCTTACTCATATGAAGAATAGCGGCCTTAGCCGTACAATAATGTGCGGAGGAGGTAAAACCGATAAGGGCACTGATGGAACTCATATGGATGAGCGATCCCTTTACTTTCCTATCCACCATGTGCCTCAGCACCGCCTGGTTGAATAAGAAAGCACCCTTTACATGAATATCCATGAGTCTATCCCACTCTTTTTCTTCCAGCTCTAAAAAGGGAATGTGGCTGAACACACCGGCATTGTTCACCAGAACATCGATCCGGTTCAATTTTTCCTCAGCCTTTTTCACCGCACCCTGCACCTGTTCTTTACTTCGTACATCCACAACACAAGGGACAGCCTTGCGACCCTTTGCCTCTACCTCATTTCCGACCTTTTCCAATCCATCGCCATCGATGTCTACCAAAATTATATCGGCACCCTCGTCGGCACATCTCAACGATATCTCCCTTCCCAGTCCCCCGGCGGCTCCGGTAACCAATATGCTTTTGTTCTCCAGTCGCATAATTCTCTCCCCTTCTTCGTATGTATAAGTCGGTCGGCAGATGTCTGCCGACCGACAACAATTGAAAACTTAAAAAAATTATTCAGCTTCTATAGCTGTTGCATGTATTATGTAATATCCCCGTTTTATCTGCATCCACCCTTCGCATCCTCAACCGTATAACTACGGATAGGATCATCCTGGAACATCTCCACAACCTCTTTCTGGAATTCGGCTTCCAGTTCATCCGATATAATGTCCGGATTCCACTTGTTATCGTCGTCGTATTTGAACACAAAGCCCGGTGCATCGGGGGTATGGAAACCGAAAAAGAACGCTCCCCCTTCGAGATTTCCAGAAATTGCCCTCTCAACCAAGGGTACGAATTTCCCACCCCAATCAAATAGAGTAGTAGTCATGATAATGTCCGGGGCACGCTCAACCTTCTCTTTGTTTCTCGCAACCGTATACACTCCTTTATCAGCAGAAACATCGATTACCCCCTGGGTACCACGGTTCAGTTCGTGCTGCACCACATCTGCCCCACGCTCAACTAGAGAAAGTGCTGCTTCTCTTGCTGCTGCAACATCCTGCATATCGGAAATATAGATAGC
>CAZJIN010000391.1:0-3390 GCA_964545955.1 uncultured Sediminispirochaeta sp. | reverse complement strand
GAGGCCCTGGAGGAGGGGGATGATCAGGCGGGAAAACACCTCGTGATGCACTATAAGCGTTGTCGCAGGTACGATGATCTTGAACGGGTTCTAAAAAAAATGCTGAGACTGAGAAACGGTCATTTTCAGATTGTCGAGATGGCGAAACTCTTTGAGCATTATCACCGACGACCCGATCTGGCGCGGGATATTCTGAGTTTGCTGCCGGCCCCGAAGGCGTCCCTCACCACGTCGCAATATGAAAGTTTTGTGTATAGAAAAAAACGACTATCCGGGAAAATCTCTCGGGATTCATGAGATCAATTCACTGAACTCAAGAGGGCAAACTCAGGGGGATGAAATTTTTTTGTACAGATTCGCGTACTGTTCAGCCGAGTCTTTCCAGGAGAAATGCAGGTTCATTCCCCGGATCTGCATGGCGCGGAAGTGTTCCGGTTGTTCGAACCACGTTGTCACAGCCCACTCGGTAGTACGAAAGATAGCTTCAGGGGAAATCTCATCAAACATAAAGCCGGTGCCGTTTCCGGTTTCGCCCTCATAGTTTTCCACCGTGTCCGCGAGTCCTCCGGTAGCGCGTACGATGGGGAGAGTACCGTAGCGGAGCGAGTAGATCTGGTTGAGTCCGCAGGGCTCATATCTGCTGGGCATGAGAAACATATCGGCCCCTGCTTCGATCAGGTGGGCGAGGGATTCACTAAACGTGGTGATCACCTTGAGGTTGGGCAGATCTTTTTGCATTTTACGCAGTTCTTCCTCTATCCATTTTTCTCCGGTGCCCCGAACTACCACCTGAACGGACAGGTCGTTGCAGATACGCCGGAGTGCCCCGCGATGGGGGTCGCAGAGATCATAGAACCCCTTCTGCTCCGCAAGCCTGCTCACAAGACCGATCAGCGGGAGATCTGAGCGAACGGGCAATTCGGTTTTTTCCTGCAGCGCCTTTTTCGCGGAGGCCTTGCCGGAGAGATCTTCGGCGGAGTAGCCTTCGGGTATGTAAGGGTCACCAATTGGGTCCCATTCCCCGTAGTCGGCCCCGTTGAGGATGCCCTGAAGGAAAGCTCTTTTTTCTTTGAGAACTTTTTCCATTCCATGGCCGAATTCGGGTGTCTGGATCTCCTTCGCGTAGGTAGGGGAAACGGTGGTAACGAAATCGGCATTCAGGATACCGCATCTCATGAAGTTCAATGAACCTTCGTAGAGAGCTTCCTGTGGGCTGAAGGTTTCCCGGCTCAGCCTGGTGGTATGGATATCATGTTTGGAAAAAACGCCCTGATACCCGATATTGTGGATGGTGAAAACACAACCGGTTTTCCTGAAACCGGTATCCGATTCATATTCCCTGAGATATCCGCCGACGAGAGCGGACTGCCAGTCATGGCAATGGAGTATGTCGGGTATCCATTCGAGTTTCCGGCAGAGGGGAAAGACGGCCCGGTCGAATAAGGCGAAGCGAAAATGGTTATCCCGGTAGGTATGGCTGCCGTGATCTCCATAGTATCCGGGTCGGGTCGAGAAGAGGGGATGATCTATGAAATATACAGGTACTTCCGATTCCGGCAGGGATCCCCGGAAGACGAGGGCCTTCTCGTTCTGGAATCCGACAGGCACTTCAATCTCACCGGGGAGAAGTGATAACTGTGTAGTGGTGATCGTGGCATAACGGGGCATCACGATCCGTACATCATGGCCGAGAAGGGAAAGTCGTCTCGACAGTGAACCGACCACATCCGCCAGTCCGCCTGTCTTGGCGAAGGGAACAGTCTCACTTGCGATCATACAGATTTTCATATTTCCACCCCCCTGGTAAAATTATACTTCGGTATAGCTTATCATATATTCGCCGATTTGCTCAAACTGGAGATTCCTATAGAGATTAACCGCGGGGGCGTTGTTTTTTTTCACAAAAAGGACCGCTCCCCGATCACTGCTCCTGATTGTTTTCAGGAGTTCAATCATAAGGGAACGCGCGATTTTTCGGCCTCGACAGTCGGGAACCGTGTACACACCCCCGATCTGTGAATAGCGGATTCCGATTGCATTCGTTCCGGCCTTGGCGATCGCCTTTCCGTCAATATTCGCGAAGAGAATAGTCTGTGAACCAATAAGGCGGCGAAAATAAATCAGGTGAGCGGCGGAGCTGAACCGCTCCGGGTGGACGAGGACCTCCTCGAATTGATAGGCCTTTTCAAGTTGGTACACCTGGTTAAGGGTCTTCAAACTGAGTCGATGAATCTCAAGATGATCCACGGGTTGATCGGTGAGAATCGGGACTTTGAGTTCTCTTTTCATCAGGTGATACAGAATCCTGGTGTCTATTTTTTCCCGAAGCACCGGTTCGTACTGTTTTACCGTTTCCGATAGACCTATGAGGCAGTATATTTTGCGGCGGAGACGGTATACGTGATCGAGAAGCTTTTTTATCTGGTTTTGTGAAAAAATCGTTCCCTCAAGATGGACGGGAAGGAGGATACCGTTGGAAGTAAGCATCACCGCAGCTATAATATCACCAGGGGAGAGCTCGTTTTTTCGGTACAGACAGCCGGGTCTTGCAATGTAGGTGACGGATTTATTGCCCGTGGCGGAAGGGGCGATCAAACGTGAGGTGAGGTTTACACATGCCGGCTCAAGGGGTTTGAGGAATTCCAGCAGCGTGGGCAATTCCTTCACGGTAATTTTCTGCCAGTACACTCTTACTCCTGTTCCCGGAGATGTCGGATCGGGACCCTGCCGGTTGCGGGAATCATACCGGTGAGCGCGGCGAATCCGGCGGTAAAGGAATCATTTCCGGTTCCGTAGATCGCGAGGGCTGTTTCAACCCAGGGGGTCTCCCTCAGGTAAATCGGGGTGAGTACGGAGACTACTATCACCTCCGCGGTTGAGTTTTTTAATTCCTTCAAAACCTCCGCGCTGTTCGGATTTGCCAGACAGAAAATAACCGTATCATAGTCATTCGCGCGGCGCACAAGCTCCTCCGAATAGTCGCCTTCGGCGTTGTAGAAGGGGGAGTAGGGAAAATAGTAGGTATCGGCTTCGGGATAGTACTCCCTGCCCACCCGCAGAAAGGTGTTCAGTTGTCCGGCTAGAAGGATTTTTTCAGAAGTACCTGCAAAGGGTATTTTCTTTTGGGAAACTATCGAAACACTTCTGCAGGCCTGGTCAAAGAAAAATCCGGGCCCCTCGGATCCGGGGATTTTCGCGTGGATTTCTTCGGGATCGGGATACAGGGGTACCGGGTCATCCCCCTTGAGGTACTCCAGTTTGACCCTGAGAATCCTTCTCACAGATTCCTTCAGGGACATTCGAAAGTCCTGATTTTCCTGAAGCTCCCGGAAAAGGAGGTCCCACACCCGCTGATGGATGGCGGAATCGTGACTGATCATAATCATATCG
>CAZJIN010000390.1:1872-3392 GCA_964545955.1 uncultured Sediminispirochaeta sp. | reverse complement strand
CGATTACTACCGGTACCAGTCACGGCGCCACCAAATTCACCCCCGCGCAATGTACGAGAAATGCCGATGGTACCCTGGTTCCCCCTCCCCTTCGTTTTGACATTCTAGAAGAAGTCGAAAGACGTTTGCCCAACTTCCCTATTGTGCTGCATGGTGCGTCTTCAGTTCCCGTGGAATATGTGAATACGATAAACAAGTTCGGAGGCAATCTCAAGGATGCCGTAGGAATCCCCGAAGACCAGCTCCGCAAAGCGGCAAAATCCGCGGTTTGCAAGGTCAATATCGATTCCGACGGCAGGCTTGCCTTGACAGCGGCCGTGCGAAAGGTGATGGCCGAGAAACCCCAGGAGTTCGATCCCAGAAAATACCTCGGACCCGGTCGCGAAGCCCTGAAGGAAATGTACAAACACAAGAATGAGAACGTCCTCGGTTCCGCAGGACGCGCATAAAACAGATATTTGATTTGAAAGAATTTCAGCCCCCGGTTCAAGCGTACCCGCTTTGAATCGGGGGCTTTTTTACCGTTGAGATCAATGATGAGTTACATATTCCGGAGTCTTAACACACCCTTGTGTGCGAGAAAGAAAATCAGAATTCCCGGGAAAAAGAGAAAAGCACATACCGTTAAAGCTAGGAGTACATGGGAAAGTGTAAAAAGCATCGGCACTATCGCCGCCAGGGCTGCTACCGCAAGGGGTACGAATAGATAAAGAAAACGGGGCCAGGATGAAGTACTCACAAAGAGATAGAAAAACACCGTGGTCACACACGTCACCAGGATAATCAGAAGGGGAAACACGAAGAGACGGTACGCCGAAAAAATAGGATAGTGCACGTAGGCCGCGAAAACCCCGGTCAATGCAAAAAAACCATATACAAACGCGGAAATACGTGTAAAAAGCTCCCTGCCATAGGTGTTTCCGTATCTTCGATATTCCCAAAGGAAAAAAAAGAGGGCTAGGACGATGAGAAAAACCAGGAAATCAACCACGAAAGCGCGGGTATACAACCGGGGGCTAGTATAAGTGACTTCATAGAGATGTAGAATGATATAAAAAGGAAGCACCCCTATCATGAAAGAAGCAACACCGCGAAAATAGGCCTGCCATGTCTCACTTCTGTATAAAAACTCCGGAACCCGGAGGTTCAACAAAAGGAGGCCAAAAAGAGGTATGGAAAAAAGTAAAAAAAGCGCCATATCGGTAGGAGCATATCACTTCCAGAAAGCTTTTTCAACTGAATCCAAGATATTGACAAAGCAGTGCATATAGGTTATCACAATTTATCATGAAGGAAGGGCTTTAACCCTTTGACCTTTTTCATGGTGAATGATATATTTACATCCACTTTGATGTGAATGGAAAGGAGAAATATTGGCTGCAAAAGATTTAAGGACCAATCAACAGATTCGTGTACGTGAGGTTCGTGTTATTGACCATGAGGGTAAACAACGCGGGATTCTGCCGACTCCGGAAGCGATGGCTATCGCTCAGGAGGTTGGTGCCGACCTTGTGGAGGTG
>CAZJIN010000390.1:0-1862 GCA_964545955.1 uncultured Sediminispirochaeta sp. | reverse complement strand
CGATTATGGGAAATACAAGTTTGAGCTGGAAAAGAAGAGAAAGGATGCAAAGAAGAAGCAGAAGCAGCTCAAACTGAAAGAAATCAGGATGCAGCCGAAGATCGAGAAACATGATCTCGATTTTAAGACAAAGCACGTGAGTGATTTTCTTGAAGAGGGCAATAAGGTGAAGGTGACAATCCGTTTCCGGGGACGTGAGATGGCCCATACGGAAATAGGAAGAAATGTTCTTATGCAGATCCTTACCAACCTCGACGAGCTCGATACAAAATACAGTGTCGACAGGAAGCCCCAGATGGAAGGGAGATTTATGTCGATGATATTGAGCCCGAAAAGCAAAAAATAAGATCGAATAGAGAAAGCGAGGAATAGTAGCATGCCTAAAATGAAAACAAGGAAATCCGCTTCAAAAAGACTGCGGGTGACGAAAAACGGAAAGGTGAAGTACAAAAAACAGGGACTTCGTCACATTCTGACAAAGAAAAGCACCAAGACAAAACGAAATCTCCGTAAAACTGGAATTCTTAGCGATAGCGAACAGAAACGTGTAAAAAAGCTTCTGCCCTACAGCTTCTAATTTTTACCCCCGGCCTTCCTATTTTGAAGGCCTCTGTAGGGGCTGAGATCCAATTATTCAAAACTATAATAAGGAGTGAGACATAATGCCGCGCGCAACAGACGGAACACGAAGAAAGGATAGAAGAAAAAAGATTCTCAAACAGGCCAAGGGATACTGGGGGCGTAGAAGCACCAATTTCCGTACCGCCAAGGATGCAGTCACAAAAGCCGGTCAATACGCCTATCGGGACCGCAAAAGACGAAAGAGAGATTTCAGAAGACTCTGGATAAGCAGAATTTCCGCCGCGTGCCGCAACGAAGACATGAGTTACTCCCAGTTTATGTATGGACTGCACAAAGCCGAGATAACCCTCGACCGAAAAGCCCTTTCAAATATGGCCATTGAGGACAAACAGGCCTTTTCCAAGCTTATTACTATGTCAAAAGCAGCCTTGGAGGCATAAGTTATGGTGACGATAGAGCAGATCCGTCTTCTTGAGAAGAAGGTCCACGGCGCCGTTGAGCACATCGATCTTCTCAAAAAAGAGAACCGCTCTCTCAAATCCAGGCTGGAAAGTTACGAGACAAGGGTTTCAGAGCTTGAAAAGCTCATCGATACCTTTAAACAGGATCAGGGTGAGATTGAGCGGGGAATAATCACAGCGCTCAATGAGCTGAATCGTCTTGAAGATGATCTTGATACCTCTGTCGAAGAAGCTCCCACCGCCGACGAAAGTGAACCTGAATCCCCGGACAACACCGCGGTGAATAGTGACAGTTCCATTGAATCAGCAACAACCACCGATCCTGCCGAAGGTGAATCCGCGGATGCCTCATCATCAGAGGATTCTCAGACGGGGGAGCTCGACATTTTTTAATGGAAATGAACAGTGAACCCGTTCGTATTCATCTACTTGGCACGTCTTTTTCAATAAAAACCACCGAAGATCCTCGCTATTTTCAAGAGCTTGTGCACCTTGTGGAGCAACGTTTTGAGAAAGTTCGAAGGACGATGGGACTTTCCGATCCTTTACGAATAGCCATCCTTTCAAGTATAATTATAACAGATGAGCTGCAGAGGTTGATAAATCAAACTGAAGAAGCGGGAAGCCTGACACAGGATCTGATTGAACTGATTGATCGTAGTATAGAATAGAATAGAACGAAAACAGTTTCCTGCAGTGTTCGGGAGGGGCATAAAATCTCTTGGGTCAAATTAAATGAACGGGATTCCCTATTTCGGGGTTGAATTGCGCGGTCCTTTTGGATTGTACAGGATGCTCCGTTGCGGAAACCCACTTGAA
>CAZJIN010000389.1:0-3418 GCA_964545955.1 uncultured Sediminispirochaeta sp. | reverse complement strand
ATACACGGCGCGCTCTGCTGCTCTCTTTCGGGAAGATGTCTTTTTTCCTCCTGGATCGGTGGTTGGAGTGGCAACCGCGGAAGGTGCAAACAGCCCTGCAGGCGCCGCTACTATTCAAACGAGAAGGGAAGTAAGAAGGCGGGGTTTTATTTTTCCACACGTGATCTCTATACCCTCGATCTTCTGCCTGAATTGAAGCGAATCGGAGTAGCATCCCTGAAGATTGAAGGGAGGCTAAAAAAACCGGACTATGTGCAGAATGTGGTACGGGCGTATCGAATGATGATAGATACACCGAAACAGGAATCCGAGAAAACACTGAAGCAGGCAAAGTTGGTGCTCTCGGGTTCCTATGGACGTCACTGGTCCCACGGTTTTGCCACCCCTGAGGATATGAAGGAGGTGGTGCAGCCCGGTTCGATCGGGGTGTCGGGACTTTTGATCGGAGAGTTGATCGATGTGCGCAACGGCAAACTCCATCTAAGGCTCGATCGACGCCTTCATGTGGGTGATCGTATCCGGGTCCAGACAAAGGACGGACAGGAAAGCCCCTCCCTCACGGTAAAGACAATGTTCCACAGGGGACAGTCGGTGAAAAGCTGTGCGAAAGGAGAGGTGGAATTGCCCGATGCCCGTGAGGCGCAACCCGGCTCACTGGTGTACAAAGTAGGGGCTAGTGTGAAACGGGCGGGTCCCCGGAGTGACGGTCTCCCCCTTTTTATCCCAAGGCCCCGGGTTGATCTGAAGATCGGAATATCAAGGACCTCCTTCAACGTAGTGGTGGACAACCTCGCCGGAGATCGGGGCATTGAGTGGCATCGGGTTATCGAGCTTCCCGACGCGAAGAAGCACGGTATCAATCCTGCGGAGGTCCGTCGAGTTTTTCAGGCAACGGGGATTGATTCTTTTCAAACGGGATATATAGAGCTTGAAACGGAGGAGGGTCTCTTTTTACCGCCGAGTCTTCTCAAGACCCTTCGCAGGGAGTTCTGGGAGTACGCGAAGACCTCCGGTTTTTCAGCGGAAGAACTTACCACGAAGCCCGACGGGGCAAGGGATAGGTTCAGGAAGGTATTTGAAGCACTTCCCCGAACCACGAAGGAGCGGCGGAAAGAAGTGTCCTGCGCGGGACGCTCCGGAAGAGGCGTGAAATGCACCTTTCAGGTAGATTCGCTGTACAGCTTTAACAAAAAAACAGATGAGGTGGAGCTCCCCCATTTCTGTTCCGAATCCGCCCTTGAGATCGTGTCAAAAAAAATCAAGGAAGCGGTGGAATCGGGAGTACGTAGATTTAGGCTTACCGATCTCTACCAGTTCGAATTGCTCAGGGCTTACAAAGGACTTCAACTGAATGTCGGTTTTCCTATGCCCGTCACCAACAGTCTGACCGCCGGGGAACTGCTGGAGCTGGGAGCAGGCAAGGTTCAGGCCTGGGTAGAGCTTGATCGGAGGGGGATTGAACAACTGGCTTCGCGTGCACCTCTACCGGTTGAGATCTACCGGTACGGGAGGCCTTTTATCCTGGTCAGCCGTGCCGAAGTAGGTGCCGTGGGACCGATCAACGATCATCGGGGGAAGAATTTCAAAGTAGTGTATTCACCCATTGACAGGCTTTACTATCTTTATCCCTATGAAGTATTGAAAATAAACGATTTAACGGAATATCCTGAGTACCGGGATTTCAGACAGACGGGTGAATCGGAGAAGGTTTTCAGCACCTTCAACTTCGAAACTGAATTCGTCTAAAGGGAACAACATAAGGAAAAAGAGATGAGTGACCAACAGGACCTGGGCAAAAAGGTATTTTTTCTCTATCCCCACAGCGTGATCCAGGAAGACCTGGTTCAACATATCAGTATAAATGAATTCGAAGTATACCTCGTGAACGATCATAGCCGCCTGGTGCGGGTACTGGGTAAATACCCGAACTCGATAATTTTCATCAATATCGATGAAAAATTGAAGGAGAGTGAATGGGAGAGCTATATTCGGGCGCTGATGGAGAATGAAAAAACAAAAAATGTACAGATAGGTATCCTGACCTACAACGAGGATAAGGAACTGGCCAAAAAATACCTGATGGATCTAATGGTCCCCGGGGGCTACATTCAACTCAAACTCGGCTTGAAGGAGAGTACAAAGATCATATTGCAGACCCTTATGGCCAATGAAGCTAAGGGGAAGCGGAAGTTTGTTCGGGCGAGATGCCCGAACAATGTGACTACCGAATTCAATGTCGAATTGATGGGTTCCATGCGGAATGGTTATATCAAGGATATCAGTACCGCCGGAATGGCTTGTATTTTTCAGGGAGATTTTGACATTCCGGCGAAAACGCCTCTAAACCGGGTGCAGTTGAAGCTGAGGAGCAGGATCGTAATGATCAGCGGAGTGATAGCGGGCAAAAGACAGACCTCTGAAGACACTTTATATGTGGTTATTTTCACTGAGTACATCTCCGGAGACGCGAAACAGCGTATTTCAGATTTTGTGTATCGTACCCTTCAGGCGGAGATGAAACGGGAAATTGAGGGAGGCGCATAGCGCGCCGGTGGATTCGGTTACAGGGAAAAACAATTTTTTTGAAGGAGGCGGACAGGGTGGAACCGCAGAAAATTTTTTTTACTTACAATGATATACACAGGACCATCAAAAATCTGGCGACACAGATTGGGGACTCCGGCTATGATCCCCAGGTCGTGGTGGCAATCGGGACCGGAGGCTTTATTCCCGCGAGGATGCTTAAAACCTTTCTCGAGAAGCCGATCTATACGGTGGGTATCTCCTACTACGACAGGGAGAACAAGCCCCAGGATGCCCCCAGAAAGATCCAGTGGATCGATGAGGTTGAAAAAAAACTCAAGGGCAAAAAAATTTTGCTGGTCGATGAGGTCGATGATTCCCGCTCTACCCTTGAATATTGCCTTCGTGAACTGTTGAAACATGATCCAGCCGAGATAGCCGTTGCGGTTCTCCACAATAAGAAGAAGAAAAAGAGGGGCATTATCCCCTCTGAAGTTGATTACTATTTTTCCGGCACGGAGCTTGAGGATAAATGGATCTGCTATCCCTGGGATGCCACGGATATTGATGAACAGGATAAAATGGCCGGTGTAAACGCGGGCTGAACTGGACGTAAAACACCTTGTGTGTGTATATTTAAAGGAAGAGGAGGTGATTGTATGGGTGATGTAGATTCCACGGGAAACGTCAATTCCAGCTACAGGGAAGCGAACCTTCGAAGACCCTCCGAAACGGACCCTTCCGAGGAAGAACAACAGGCGCAACGCGAAAGAGAGGCGGAACGACAAAGGGAAGTAGAGCGTGAACGTGAAACAGAGCGTAATGCCTGGGAGCGGAGTGAAAAAAGCGAATCCCAGGATGATCGGTCCGACCGTGATGAGGATCGCGGAACCAG
>CAZJIN010000388.1:0-3421 GCA_964545955.1 uncultured Sediminispirochaeta sp. | reverse complement strand
GTCCGCTCTGGGTTGCGTCGGCGAGAAAGGTGCCGAGTCGAACGCCGAGGGCGCTGGCGATTTTCATGAGGGGAGCCAGGGACGGGGCGAGAAGTCCGTCTTCAAGTTGGTGAATCAGCTGTGAGCCGACCTGGCTGAGTTCGGCGAGCTGATCTACCGTGATATCCCGCTGCTCGCGGATTTGTCTAATTTTGCTTCCTGTGGTATTGTCGTTTTCCATGGGCCGATGGTACCGGGGAAAGGAAATATGTGCAAGGCAAAATAACGAGATCATGCTTCCGATTTTTCATGTTATAATCGAGATATGAAGATTTCATTTCACTTAATAAAAATTTTTATCCTTGTCATTTCAGTGGGCATGGTTTTCCCGTTTATGGTGCAGGCGAAGAAGCCCCCCCTGGTTAAAACTTCGTGGAGCCGTTCAAACGGGATGCAGGTGGACGGAGACATTTACTTTCTCAGCCGCTATTCCCTTTATCAGCCGGGCAAGGTAATCATCCCTATGTTTATAGTGACCAAGACGAAGAGGTTTTTTTTGGACCTGAGCCTCTACAGATTGTCGTCGTCCGGGGGTAGGTCCGACAGCGCAGGACTGCAGAGGCTGTGGAGCCTGGGGGATAACCGAAATTCCGGCGTGTCCGCCGGGGGGTCGAACATGAAGTCCTGCCGTTTCGGTCGGGAGGGGGTTAAGCTTTATTTCAGCCGGACGGGGGGATGGGTTTCGGATGAAAAAAAAAGTCGGCATCCTATCCTTGAGTACGATATACGGAGTGGTCGGAGCCGCCTGTTGGTTGAGGAAGGTTCGGTAGAAACTGCAGCCGCTACCCTCGAGTACCGGCCCCCCGAATATGTAAAAGCTTCCGATACCTGGGTGGTCGGCGGTCTTCTTCCCCTCGATGTCTGGGGTCTTCCCTCACCCCTGGAATACAGCTCCCGGGATAAAAAATTTCTCAGGAAGGTGCTGGTGGAAAAAATGGGAGACCGTGAATTCCGCAGGGCTGCCCTTGAATCTCTGGACAGTCGCGGTGATGTCGACCTGATGGAGGACCTGCTCCAACGGATGGAAGCTTTGCGGGACAAAAGAAGTGAAGAGGTATACGACAAATCATCCTATGGCGAATACTACGAAAAATGGTCGATCCTGATCGAAATGGGAGAGACCCTGCGAGGAGCGGGGAAGGGTGAAGACCGGGCAGAGGTTTTCGCCGCTGTCTTCGACAACGACGCCGCGGAGCTTCGCAGGCTCATCGAAAGCGGAGCGGACCCGAACAGCACCGATGAGGAGGGGCGCAACCTCCTGATGTACGCGATCTTCGGCGGGGCCCCGGATAGTCTGCGCCTGCTTTTTGAAAAAGGAGCGGATCCGGACATAGAGAGCAATACGGGATACACCGCCTGGATGTATGCCGCCCTCAGCCCCTTGAGAAACCTCTACCTCGAGCTGTGGGGAAAGTAGACGGGGGGCTGCTGTTCTGCCCGTTACGCCGGACACAGGGTCTCCCAGGAAATAATCCATTTTCCCTGTCCTCTACGTTAAAAAAATTCGGTTTATAAAAGGGCATGATGTAACTTTGTAAGCTTCCCGTTTTTTTTATTAATACAGGAGGCAGAACATGAAGAATATTGTTGTATTGTGTATTGCGTGTATGTTGTTGGGGTTTCCTCTTGCCGCGCAGGAAGTGAATCTCAGTGATCTGGATCCGACGGATATCGATCTGTCGAAGGTGGATGTCTCCGATGTCGGGTTTTACTTTAATGGCCCCATCGAAATTTTTATCGATGATCTGATGTACGGTGGGAGATCCTATGTGGCACAGCTTGACTACAACGGAGGAAGCACCATTGAGGTAAGGGTTCCGAAGGACAGAAGTGCAGGAATCAGGCCGCAGTCGGTGGATCTCAGTGATATCGATGTGAGACCGGTGACGGACGGTGTTTTTGTGGAGAACGTAGTCATCGAGGGATTTCGGTATTCCGGAAAAGTTGTTCCCGCGGGGGGCAATAGGCTTAAACTTGTTTCCTACCGTGTTCTGGGGGAAGCCGGGGCCGGGGAAGACCAAGTCGCCGAGTATCGAAGGGACCTTCGCCGTCAGGAGGCTGAGCTGGATGAAAAAGAACGGGAACTGCGGAGCAAAGACAGGGAGATCAATCGTCTTATGAGCCGGATGAGCGGAATGACAACCGGCGAGGCTGAGGTTTTATATTCCCGCACCTTGATGAGCGGTTTCAGGAAGGACGCCGGAGGTCTGGGAAGCTGGTCTTATACTTACAATAGCCTTTCCCAGAGCAACAATAGCCAGAGATTTGCAAAATATCTGGTATCTCAGGGGCAGTCCGGGGACAGTCTGAAGTACTCTTTTCATACACAGGCAAAAAACGACGGTTGGCGGGGTGCCGGTCTGCATTTTCTGGTGAGCGGTCAGGACACCGTGAAGGGGTATGGTCTTGGCAAATCTTACCTGGTATGGATTACCAGGGATGAAAAGGCGATGCAAACCGACAAAACCTACATTCAACTCTATAAATCCATGAACGATGTTCATATGATCGAGTTGCAGAGTAGCATAACCGATTTTGATATCGATGACGGCATCAATATCGATGTGTATGTGGACAAATCGGACCGTCGCATCCGGGTCGCCGCGAACGGCGAAGATGTCCTTTATTACAGGGACAGGGACTTCTTTTCCTATGGCAACGCGATAGCTTTCCGAGCCCTCGGGCGGGCAAGTTTTGAGGATTTTTCCATAAAGACGGAATAAAGAAAGACGGAATATAGAAAGAACTCCCTTTACCTTTTGGAACCTTGTGTGTCCTTACCGTTGGAATGGGTCTTTTAGAGATGCACAGGGTTCCTTTTTTGCGGTATACTGTGGGAAATGGCCGCGGGAGAGAAGCCTTGATTGAAGTAGTTTCTTTAAGTTCCAGCCCCGGAAGAGGCACGCCCAAGTACCCCGTAGACGAGGGATATTTTCTTGAGAACCACGGGATGGAAGGGGACGGACATGCCGGAAAATGGCACCGCCAGGTCTGTCTCTTCGATGTATCAGCGATGGATTCCATGACCGCCGGGGAACGGGCCGCTTGCGAATCGAGCTACTCCGAAAACATCACCACCAGGGGGTTCAAACCCTGGACCCTCCCCGTGGGAACAAAGATCGAGATCGGCACAAGTCTCTTGGAGATCACCCAGATCGGCAAGGAGTTCACCAGGGACCCCTCTACTCATACTCCTCGTGAGGTGATCATGCATGAAAAAGGAGTTTTCTGTGTTGTCCTGAAGTCGGGTCGGGTGAAACCGGGAGATCGGGGCCGGGTTCTCTCGTAGCAGTACTTCACCGTCGAAGATAGGAAAGGTCTTCGGGCAGTACGATGTTGTTGCCGAACTTGTCCTCGCCGTACCCGTTCTCGGCCAGGATTT
>CAZJIN010000387.1:0-3427 GCA_964545955.1 uncultured Sediminispirochaeta sp. | reverse complement strand
GTCTTTTACAATGGATTTAAACGCGGAATGCCCCCCATGGCCGTGGGCGTCGACAAAACCGGGCATGATGGTATGGCCGGAACAGTCTAGGGTTTTCTTTGCGGTGTATTTTGCCTGGAGCTCTTCAGCAGTGCCGACATGCACGATTTTATCGGCTTCAACGGCTACTCCGCCTTTCTCTATAATGCGTCGCTGCGAGTCCATCGTTATCACCGTTCCGTTGAGAAGCAACAGGTCTATCATTTTTCTTAACTCCCTTATTATTTTGGTCAGCTTTAATGAAAACTGAACTAAACTGATTATAAAAGAATAATGTGTTCTCCGTCAATGATATATGAACTTGTTCCGGCTCGTCCGTGATCTATCTTTTTCTGCAAAATTGCCCCATATGTTCTTCTATTTTATTCTCTCCTGCACTTCTCAAGATGGGCGAGGGCCGCATCCCTGGGCAGGAGTCGGCCGATCCGGACACTGATCTCAGGGAATTTTTTGAATATGGCGAGGATGAAATCCTCGAGCTCCTCCCGCAGGGCTTCCTTCGGAAGCGTCTCCTTCGTCAGGGACGCTTCCGGCTCCGCTTGCACGTCCGGGAGAAGGGCGATTACCTTGTGGTCAAGCTCGGAGTCCTCGAAGAGCTCCAGCAAGCCCACGGCTTCACATTCCACCTCGGTCCCGGGGCTGAAATGACGGGAGGTGATGATGTAGGCATCCAGGGCCTCACCGTCGTCGGTAAGGGTTCCCCGGATGAAGCCGTAGGGCTAGGGATAGGGCCTCAGGGTATGGCTCGTTCTCAGGTGCTTGAGACTCTCCTCATCATAGCTGTGTTTTTCATTGGAACCGGCATCTACTTCAATGAATACCTTTATCATGGGAACCTCCTTCGTGAGTCGGCGACTGATTGTTTCCCGGCGGTTGCCGATCGGTCGGTTCGGTAAAGTGGATTCCCTCAAAGAGAAGTCCTATCAGCAGGGCCCCGATGATGATCAGGGCGGTGAAGATCACCGTGAAAGGCAGGCCGAAATAGAGAACCATGGCCGCGAGGAGCGGGATTTTTACGGCCCGGGCGTACAGGAAGGCGGCGATACGCCCACGGGAGACGCCCTTTCTCCCGAGTTCCGCAAGGAAGGGGTACCAGGCATAAGCGGGGCCGTGGCTGAGGGTTCCGGCGAGGACCGCCACCAGGAAGCCCCGAAAACCTGATTCTCCTCCGAGGTGCTTTTTAATAAAAGAATTGGGGATCATGTTGGTCCCCGCCATGAAGAGCACCACCACCGCGAGAACAGGCAGGACCTGAAGGAGGATATCCCGGGCGCTCGTGACCGTTCGGGAAAATCCATCGGGATCCGCAAAGAGCAAGGTGGCATAGATCAGAATCACAGCGCCCAGGGCTAAGAGAGATGTTCTGGAAAAAAGGGGGGGCTTCGGGTTTTTCATGGCAGGGCGCCTCCCAGGATGAACGAAACGATCAGGGCCAGGACAATGGAAAAAAGAAAACCCACCGCCGTCCGATAGAGGGCGAAGCGTGTCCCCAGCTCGGCGGATTCCGCCGGCAGCTGGGCGATCCCGACGATCACCCATGTGGCGAGGAAGGCGGTCACCGCGCAAAGGGGCGCGCCGTCGGTCAGCAGCTGAGAGCCGATGATGTAGCTGTTGATGGAATTGCCCGCCAGAATTGAGCCGAAGAGGGCGCCTATAAAGGTGTCGGTAACGGGGGAGAAGCCGAAAAGCCCCACGATCGCCTTCGGGGGTACCCATGTCTTCAGCAGGGAAATCAGCAGGACCACCGTGAGGATGATGGGGATACTTCTGACCATGCTGAGAAGGGATTTTGTAAGTGAACCCCGGAGAGTAGGTTTTTTATCATTTTTTTTCATAATCCCTTCAATTCTATTCCAGGCTGACGGGGAAGGCAAGTTTAATTGAACAGGTAGATGAACGGGTTGAAGTCCAGCAGGTAGATGAACGGGTCGATGCGGTTCCTGGGCAGCCCCGCGGGGTTGTACGCCCTTCCCATTATAGCCAGGCTTCCAGGAGCTGTTCGGATTTTTCCCATAGCCTTCGCGCGATAGAGTCGTCACCCTGGAGGAAGGGGGAGGGAGCTGGTTTTTTTCGGACCCAGTAAAGCCCCGTCCTGGTCTCCACCGAAGGATCTTCGGCAAGAAACACCATGGTTTCCGCTCCTTTTTCCACAGGAGATCCCCCGGAAAAGAGAACGTGCAGAAGCTTGGTGTCTATGACCCCCGGATGGAGGGCATTAGCCGTCACACCTGAGCCGTCGAGGCGCCCGGCGAGTTCCCTGGTAAAAAGTACCATCGCCACCTTGGACTGCGCGTAGGCGACGGAGGGGTTGTAGCCCCCTTCGGCTTGAAGATCTTCGAAATCGATCCGTCCTGTTTCATGAACCATGGAGCTGACGTTCACTATGCGTGCCGGGGCGTTCTCCTTTAGCTTATCCAGGAGTGTGCGGGTAAGCAGGAAATGGGCGAGGTAATTGACCGCGAAGGTCTCCTCGAAGCCGTCGGGGGTCGTGATCCTGGTGGTTCTGATGACCGCGGCATTGTTGATGAGCACCTGAAGATCCGGGTAGTCTGTCCCCAGCTGGTCGGCCAGATTCCGGACCGAGGACATCACCGAAAGGTCCGCCGTGAGTAGTTCGACTTCGGTGTCCGGTGCTTCTGCCCTTAGCTGGGCAAGGGTTCTCTCTGATTTATCCCCGGGGCGGCCGATTAACACTATTTTGTGATGCTTGCGGGCCAGCTGCCGGGCTGTTTCCTTCCCGATTCCGTCGGTAGCTCCGGTAATCGCAATTCGCATGGCTGTACCTCCGATCCTCATGGTACCACGAAAATCCTGCTCTGACCACGCCGGGTAGAGTGGAGATACCAAGGTGAGAGTAGATTCCAATACAGCAATTCTGATAGACCTTTTATACCGGTGTTGATATATTATCAATATACTCATATATGGGAGGAGAAAAATGAAAAAATTAGTTCCCCTTGTGATACTTGTGATTCTGTCTTTTACGATCGGGGCCTGTACTTCCCGGGCGGCGGAAACGGATAAAGGAGATCTTGAAAGGTACGGCGAACCTGCGGGGCTTGCGGAGTTGGTTGATGATTCTGGGACGGATTACCTGCTCGTGGATGTACGCACCCCTGAGGAATACGCGGGGGGCTTCATTCCCACGGCGGTGAATATTCCCGTGAGCGAGATCAAATCGACGCCTCCGGAGGTTCCGATGGATAGACTCGTGGTAGTATATTGCAGGAGCGGAAACCGGTCGGCCAGGGCTGCCGGAATCCTTCAGAACCTGGGCTACCTTAAGGTCGTGGATTTCGGAGGGATCTATCGCTGGGAAGGAGATCTGGATACGGGGGAGGAGTGAAAAAACTCTGCCGGCATTGGCCGGGTACTTCCTTCCCGGGCC
>CAZJIN010000386.1:0-3455 GCA_964545955.1 uncultured Sediminispirochaeta sp. | reverse complement strand
AGAAGCGCCCCCTCACAGGAGGAGATCGCCCTGGATACCTCGTAGGAAAAATCGTCGTGTCCCGGGGTATCGGCCAGGATCAGTTCATAAATACGGCCATCCTTCGCCTTGTAGGGCATGGTGATGGCCTGTGACTTGATGGTGATGCCCCGTTCCCGCTCTATGTCCATGCTATCGAGGTACTGGTCCTGAAAATTCCGGGATTCGATGATCTTTGCCTTCTCGATGAAGCGATCAGCCAGGGTTGATTTCCCATGATCTATATGGGCAATAATACAGAAATTGCGAATTAAATCTTTGCGTGTACTCATTGTTGAGTACTATACCTGAAGAAGTTAAAATTTTCAATCAGTCCAGTAGTCCCATGGAATACACATCTAAAGAAGGGCCTTAGGATCGAGGAGCTTTACCCTGAGCTGTCGAGGGCTTTCCTCACCGCTTCAGCGAACTGCTCCGGCGTGAAGGGTTTTGCGATAAAGGATGTTGTCTTCACCGAATTATTTTTGGAATTGATGGGATGCGCCGTCTTCCGTGGATATCCGGACATATAGAGAATTTTAATATCGGGAATTAAAACTTGAACGTGCATGGCAAGTTTCGTACCGTTCATCTCCGGCATCACTATATCGGTAATTAAAAGGTCGATTTTCTCCCTGGATTGTCGTACAATCTTTAACGCCTCGGCGGGATTGTCGGCGGTGATCACGGTATACCCGTAGAGTTTGAGAATCCGCATCGCCAGAAGTCTGAGATTGTCCTCATCCTCCACCACCAGTATGGATTCATCGCCCTTGAAATCTTTTTTTGGATTGTTCACCTTCTTTTGGGCCAAATGGGTGCTGTCATTCAAGGGGAGGTAAATAGAAAAGGTAGTACCGTTACCGGGAAGGGATTCCACCTGGATAAACCCGCTGCTCTGCTTCACGATACCGTACACCGTGGACAGTCCAAGGCCGGTTCCCTTTTCTTCCTCCTTCGTGGTAAAAAATGGTTCGAAGATCATCTTCAAGTATTGAGGTTCGATTCCTTCACCGTTGTCCTTCACACAGATACATACATATTCTCCCTTGGGGATCTGACCCATCGGGGATATCAGAGGTACCTCCACTGTTTTGTTTTCCGATGTGACGACAATCGTTCCCCCTCCGTGTATAGCATCCCTTGCGTTCACAATGAGATTCATGATGACCTGTTCAATTTGCCCGGTATCCACCCATACCGTATCGGGTTCAGCTAAAAGGTTAAACCTCATGGTGATCTCTTCGGTTATAAGGCGGGTCATCATTTTTTCAATATTCCTGATTAGATTGTTCACATGAACCTGTACAGGTTTGAGAATCTGGCGTCTGCTGAAGGCGAGGAGTTGTCTTGTGAGACTTGAAGCCCTGTGGGCTGCTTCTTCGATTCCCCTTACATCTGCCTCTATGTTCATGTCTGTTGAGGATATTTTATCCCGGAGAATGGTGCTGTACCCTAGAATAACCGTCAATATATTGTTGAAATCATGGGCAACTCCCCCCGCCAGTCTTCCTATAGCTTCAAGTTTCTGTGCCTGTCGAAGCTGCTGTTCGAGGTCCTTTCTCTGGGAAATATCTATGAGGTAGCCCTTGATCTCCTTGAAGGACCCATTTTCCTCCTGATCGGCAACCACATTTGCCAGAAGATTGATAACAGACCCGTCAGTCCTGAGCAGGTCGAGTTCATAAAGTTCGAGACGTCCCCTTGTATGGAGGTCTTCCCAGAACTTCTCCGCCTGTTCACCGTCCCTGAATCTCTTGTTCAACTCTGTTCCGATCGGTTCATCCGCATTGGCGAATTTAAAATATCTAACAAAAGAACGGTTGCAGGCGAGGAGTTTCCCTTCGGTATCCGTGACAAAATCAGCGGATAGATCATCCTGAAAAAAACTTCTGTACCGCTCCTCGCTTTTCTGCAGCTTCGTCTCCAGGTTGTGACGAAACAGGGCCATTTCTATATTGGTGCGCAGTTCCCTCTCTTCGAAGGGTTTGATGATATAACCGAAGGGTTCGATGAACTTAGCCCGTTCGACCGTTTTTTCATCAGCGTAGGCGGTGAGGATTATGACCGGGATATCGTGTTTTTCCCGAATAATACGGGCTGATTCTATACCGTCAAGCTCTCCCTGTAGACGGATATCCATAAGTACAAGGTTAGGAGTCTCTGAATCGAAGGATGAAATTGCCTCCTCACCCGACGCGTGAATACCGGACACACTGTAACCAAAAGATTCTACATGCCGACGAATATCCAGAGCGACGACGCCTTCATCCTCAACAATCTGTATTTTCAGTTTATCTCCTTCCCGATTGTCCATTTTTTTATACTACACTATTGAAGCTGTTCTTTCAAATTAAAAAAAGATTCCCATATTTTTTCATGGTCCTTTTTTCGTGCCGCCAGGATAATCCTCAATAGTTGCCTGTCCACTTCATCGTTGATTTCACGTCCTCCACGATTACGTAGTCTCTGTGCCTTCTTTTCCATATCCCGATAATTTCCCATTTTCTCCATATGTGTAAATTCTCTCACAAAATGCCGGATCGTTTCCTCCTCGTGATATTCAAATTCCGCAGGCCTTTCCCCAGATATCTTTCTCAAAAATTTGCCTCTCTCATGCCTGCGAGACGTTACGTCTCCTCTTTTCGGTTCTTTGAACTTCACCAAAAAACTGAATCTCGTTCCTTTTTCCAAAGTGGAGGAAACCTCGATATGTCCGTGAAGAAGTCTTACCATTTGCCTTACGATAGCAAGACCAAGCCCGGTTCCGTTGTACTCTCGGGTTGAACTGGCATCCACCTGATAGAAGGTGGAAAAAATCTTCTCCTGATCCTCAGGCGCTATTCCGCATCCCGTATCTTCAACTATACCGTGGACATCGATGTTATCCCCATCGAGTTTCTCCGTTCGTATCCGAAGGTTCACCCCTCCCTTTTCGGTGAACTTCAAGGCGTTCTGGATCAAATTGTTCAAGATGTGTTCCAGCTTGTCCCCGTCACCAAAAAGTCGAAACTCGCTCCCTTCGTCTATCTCCAAATGGAATTCCAGGTGTCTCTTGAGAAAATCCTGTCGGAACCTCTCAACCACCGACTCCATCAACTCATCAAGCATAAATTCACTATCGTTGAGCTGGATTTTGCCGGATTCGTTCCGAGAAAATTCAAGAATTGAGTCGATCAGTGATAAAAGTCCTTCACCGGAGGCTTGTACTATTTCGAGGTATTCACGAAGTTCCTCCTGATCTTTCGTTTCCATCGCCATCTGTGTCATTCCGAGAATACTATTCAGAGGGGTACGCAGTTCGTGACTCACATTCGCGAGAAACTCACTTTTGGACCTGTTTCCCGCTTCGGCCTCTTCCTTTGCCCGACGCAACTCCTGTTCAACCCTGTTTTTGTAGAGTGCCATTTCGATGGTGGAGTGTATTTCCCGTTCTT
>CAZJIN010000385.1:0-3463 GCA_964545955.1 uncultured Sediminispirochaeta sp. | reverse complement strand
CAGGTCTGATGGAGTGGCCGAACAGCAGTAACGCCGGGGACAGAACCCTAAAGGAGCTCATGAGATACTCGGGATTTTTTCAAAATGATGTAAAACTGCGTTTTGATGTACGCCCCGAGCCCTATATCCGTTTTCATACCGAGCTTGAGGCAAGCCTCGATGATAAAACTATGGTCTACAGTACCCCGAGTATATCCGAACTTTTCATCGACTATACTTTGGGGGACGCGGTCTTTTTTCGCGCGGGCAAGCAAGACCTTACCTGGGGGCAGGGACGCCTGCTTGATAACCCCGCGAATCTGGTGTCACGGGTTTCCGAGGGGGTCGCCTTTCGTTCGAGCTTTCCCGCATGGAAGGGCAGTATGGGTACGGTCATCTACACAAAGGGTGCCTGGGTTGGAGAGGAAAACAACTATGACCCGAAAGCCTTCGCCTATGCCGCTCAGTGGGAGAACACCTTCGGTCCGATTACCGCTACCGTGCTGGGGCATTTTAAAAATAGCGAGAACATCGGAAGCGCTGGGTCTCTCTCCTTCGGTCTTGGGCCGTTGAATGTGGCCGCGGATATGACTGCCCACTGGGACAGGTATGATCCCGTGGCCGCCCCGATATCCTGGCAGGCCATGGGACAGATAGGATGGGACAGTGAAAATACCGACTGGGCCCTGGTCGGAGAATACCAATACGATTCGGAAGTCGAAAATCACGAGGGGCATCGCGCGGCCCTGGCTGTGAGTATGCCGGGACTTTACAAATCGGATTGGAAGCCGAAGCTCCGATGGAAGCATGCTTTTCAGGACAACTCCGGCGAGGTGGTAGCGGGGCTTGAAGGGAAAATAGCCCCCAGCCTCAAGCTTTCCCTCGCCCTCCCGGTTATCTATGGCGAGGTCGGGAGTTTTTATAGAGCAGCTCTGTCGGAAGGGGTGGATAACCTCGGCGATAGTGATGACGCATATCAGGTACCGGTGGACAATGTATTGAGTCTGCTGGTGTCCGTCAAAATATCCTTTTCGTTTTAACCCGGCGGGCATTATCATGGCTTGACGCGTGTTTTAGCCCTGGCCGAGCTTAAAACTCCGGCCGCATTATAATCCGGCGCGCATGATAGACCATAGAGAAAAAATAGAAGGAAAGAGAGCAGTGCAAAGCAGCGGCAATCAGCTTGTCTCCACCACCCACGCGACTGAACTTGAACAGGTTTGGAAAATATACCGCCTCGGGAGTACGGAAGTCCCCGCTCTAAAAGGCGTGGATCTCAGCATACGGGAGGGGGATTTTGCAACCATCGCGGGTCCGAGCGGCAGCGGGAAATCTACCCTCCTCAATCTGATAGGGTGCATCGACGTCCCCACCCGCGGCAGTGTACGCGTCGTCGGACAGGACACCTCCACCCTGGGCGACCGGAAAATCACCCGTCTCCGCCACCGGACTATCGGTTTTATTTTTCAGTCCTTCAACCTCATGCCGGTACTCAACATATATGAAAATGTTGAGTTTCCCCTCCTGCTTGGGGGAAAAGCGCCCCCAAAGGCCGAACGAAGGGAGTACGCCAATTTCCTGATCGAACAGGTCGGCCTCTCGGACTGGCGAAAACACCGGCCCGGCGAGCTTTCCGGCGGTCAGCGCCAGCGCGTGGCCATCGCCCGCGCCCTGGTCACCCGTCCCCGTATCGTCCTCGCCGACGAACCCACGGCCAACCTGGATTCAAAAACCGGTACCTCCATTATTGAACTTATGAAAAAAATCAACTCCGAACTTTCGACTACTTTTATTTTTTCCACCCATGATTCGACAATCGTCGATATCGCGGACCACATTATTCGTCTCCACGACGGCGAGGTGATCGATGAAATACGCCAGTAGGGTTTTCCGCCCGGTGAGAGGGAAGGGTGCCGGAGCGGCGACCCTGGTAATGCGGAGAGCCGCCGGACTGATGACACAGGAGACACCTTTTACACAAAGGGCCCTCTGGGCGACAGCCCTGGTTCTCATGTTTTTTATCACCGGCGGAATACTCGCGGCCGATGATCTTCCGGTTTCCGGGATCACCCCGGAGGAACGGGAGATCCTTTTTCGACAGGAGGTGGTGATTCGCGGTCTCGACTCCCACCACGGCATTCGACTGGAGGATTCGGGCAATTCCGGTTCCGCAAATTCGAAACAGGAAAACTCCGGGAAAAACGCCGGAAAAGGCTCCAATGATGGCTCCGGGGAGTTCGACCTGTTTACCTCCCGCTTCGAAGAGGTGAACCCCAACTTCCTCTATGAGGCTATGTTCCTCCTGCCGGTGGAACCGGGAACGGAGCAGGAAAGCCTTGTTGAGGTGAAGGACTTCCTCATGGACATTCGGCAGTTTGAAGAGATCCCCTATTATTCAAAACGAAATGAAAACACCACCGACCTCTTCGAATATATACGAATCGAATCTGGTCCAAAGTATGTGGACGGCGCCGAAATAATCGTCGCTGAACAACAAATGGCCCCCTTCGAGCCCTATACCGGTGTTTCGGAGTATCGCCTTGACGAAGGATTGCTGACCTTTATGGCCTACAACCGTACCCCTATTTACTTAAAATGGATGAAGGGGGTGGACGATGAAAAACTCTATATCTCCGTTCTTGTGAAGGCCACCCCGGGCCGTCTCTTTTTCTACGGCCTGATCGGCGCGAAGGCCTTCGATTTTTTCGGGCTCTTCCACGGGCGTCTGGACGACGCTTTTTCCGGCCGCGCCGATGCGGTCTTCCACTGGTTTCACCGCGAGTTTGTCCAGCCCCGGCTGAACTAAACATCTGAACTAGAGACTTGGATCAGGCGGGTGTGAAGAATGACAAGAACTTTCAGTATACGTGAGTTGACCAGGAATAATAAGATTCTGGCCGACTATGATTATATCGATATTGAGGATAAAAAATCCCACCGGTACAAGGGGGTTTTTGTTTCAAGTCGTTACGCGGAAGAGGTGAAGGAGTTCATCGACTCCAGGTTGAAGACTGAAAAGGAAGAAATGCTGGACTCTCTCGGGGAGTTTGCCGATATGGCCCATGGTGAAATCGGTGGAAAAAGTATTCAGAATCTGAAATCAGATAGAATTCAAAAAAAGAATGAAAAAAATCTTTCTTGATGCTGTTGCCCTCTGTCGAGAGGACACCGGTCTTGATTTTGAGGATGTGATTCAATCCCTGGCTGCAACACAGGTGGAGTGTTCACACCGATTCTAAAACCAAAAGGACTTCCATGAAAATACTCGTCACCGGCGTAGCCGGCTTCATAGGACATCATGTCGCCCTTGCCCTTGTCGGCCGTGGTCATGAGGTGGTCGGCCTCGATTCGATCAACGACTATTACCCCCAGGAGCTCAAGTTCGCCCGGCTCCGCGAAGCGGGCTTCTCGGACCTTGAAATCTCCTACGGTATCTATACCGAAAATCACCGTCACCCCTCATATCGCTTTGTTATGCTCGACA
>CAZJIN010000384.1:0-3468 GCA_964545955.1 uncultured Sediminispirochaeta sp. | reverse complement strand
GGTGGAAAATGGCGGCCCTCGCGCGTGAGGGGTTCAGGCTTCGGGCGGATGTACAGGCAATTTTAGAAAACAGAAAGCTCTCGTACGAAAATAAAAAGGAGAAGCTGGCGGCTATGAAAAAGCGTGGAATAGGGCTGAGAATAAAATTTGCATTGCTCATGACATTCCTGGTGCTGATTATCGTCCTGATGGTGGCGGTTCCCCTGGGTAACTACATGATCGGGACTCAGCAGAGAAACCTGACCAAGGGCCTGCAGGAGAGTACGAGGGTGCTGGTCGAGAGTATCAACGCAGGGGTGGAAAAGTACCTTCCCGAGGAGAATACCCTGGAGCTTGGGCGCCTGCCGCGACAGATCAGGGCTGCTGAGGATGCACTTTTCGTTACCATCACCGGACCTCCCACAAGTTCCGCCGGAGAAGTGGATCAAGACTTTTTCGACTACCTGTGGGCTACCAATGATCCGGAGATTCGGGAAAAGGTGGTGGAAGAGGACAGGGAAGAGTTCGTTGAATCAACCCAGGAACAGGAGTACCTCTTTGATCGAGGCCTACTGAAGGTGAAGGACAATGTATCGTCGAAGGTGGAAGAACTGAGAAAGGAAATTGACCGGGAGGCGGAGGAGAAGGTCGGCCGTCTGGCCAATCGTCTGACCGAACTGCAGCAGCAAGCGGGGGAGGCCGCGAGGAGGTTGGCCTCGGGACAGGACCCGGATACGGCCCAGCTACTCAGAGAATTGGAGGATGAGATCGCAAGACTCAATACCAGGATTGAGGAGGAGCTCGCCGCACTCAGTGATCGAATCGGGTCGGTACCGCGTTTTAATCCGGAAGAAGTACTCACCGGGCCTAACGAGTACACTTTTTACCGTCCGATCGTATATCAGGACTCTCGAAGAGAAGGGGTGTACTATCACGGAATGGTGCGACTCGGCATATCCACCGATCGTATAGTAGAAGAAATAAAAAATTCCCGGGACACCCTGATACGTCAGACCGCGATTATCGCCACGATAGCCATAGGGCTTGGTATTCTGGGCGCCCTGGTTCTGGCCACGATTATTCTGATTCCCATTCGGAAACTCGTTCAGGGAGTAGAGAGAATCAGGGATACCGAGGACAAGGAAGAACTGAAGGGGCATGAAATAAAAGTAAAGAGCAGGGACGAGATCGCCATCCTGGCGGATACGGTAAACGATATGACCCGGGGTCTGGTAAGTGCCGCCGCTGCAAATAAAGACCTGATTTTTGGAAAAGAGATACAGAAGATGTTCATACCCCTAGAGCAGAATGAGCGGGGCCGAAAATTGACTACCGGAGCCTTGCTGCTGGAGGATGCCGATTTCTTTGGATACTATGAGGGTGCCAAGGGAGTTTCGGGAGACTATTTCGACTACATGGAGGTAGCGCCGGGCAGGTACAGCATGATCAAGTGTGATGTCGCGGGAAAGGGTGTCGCCGCCTCTCTGATTATGGTTGAGGTCGCCACGATTTTCAGAAGTTTCTTCAACGACTGGATCGGAAACCAGAAGAGAAAGGACGACCTGGCCGCCGCGAAAAAGGTGAAGCGACCAGAGGAAGATCCGAATCTTGAGGACCTCGTGTATTCCATAAACAGCCTGGTCCAGGAGAGGGGTTTTACGAGAAGATTCGCCGCTTTGATAGTGGTCCTTCTCGATACCCGAAACGGAAAAACCATAATGTGCAACGCCGGTGATAACCTTGTGCATATTTTCAACAGCGAGAAGGGCGCCATGGAGACGAAGACCCTTCCTGAAGCCCCTGCATCAGGGGTTTTTCCGAATGACCTGGTGGAAATGCAGTCGGGGTTCAAACGGATACCCCATATGTTGAAGAAGAACGATATGCTGCTGCTGTTCACAGACGGTCTTGAAGAGTCCCAACGGCATTTCCGGGATGAGAATTTTGAAGTTATCTCGTGTAGTGAACCGGGACTTATGGAGAATGAAGCCCATGGAAACCACAGTATGGGGATGGATAACGAGGAGTTCGGGATTGACAGGGTCTATGGGGTGGTGAATGCACTTATGGGCCGGGGAAAATACCGACTCCAAAAATACCACAACCCAGTGAAGGATGAAGAGCTCGTCTTCGATTTTTCCACCTGTAAAGGGACCATAGAGGAGGTGGTGATTGCCGCCGCATCGGTGGAGAAAATCTTTCGCATGTATCCCGACTCTTCGGCAACGGAAAAAGATCTGGTGGTGGTGGATCGAAGAATCGATGATTTTCTCAAGCATCATTTTCTACAGTATGAGACCTATTTCAGATATCTCGTCGGTCAGTTTGAGGATAAAGAGGAATACGTGCAGTACAGCCATATTCGTGAAGACGCGCAATACGACGACCTGACCATTCTCGGGGTCAAGAAAAAGTAAAAATACGGGATTGGGGAGATGAAGAATAAACCGAAGTTTTTTTGCGAAACCTGCGGCCGCGAGGTGCCCATTGACGTGGATGAGTGTCCCTATTGCGGGATGCACTTCTATGGGGTGATGTGTCCCCGTTGCGGCAAAAGCGGACCGGCGGGGCTTTTTCAGAACGGCTGCCCCCGGTGCGGCTATCGCACGGAGGAAGGGAAAGGCAGTTCCTCCAACTTTCCCGTACTTGGGGCCGCTGAAATACACTCGGATCGGGAGAGAAACGAACCGGTCCGAAAAAAATCTTCCCTGTGGGGACCCCTTTTGACGATTCTTCTTCTCGCCACCTTCGGCGCTGCCCTTATCCTTGTCCTTCTGAGGTAGCCCGGTCGGCTATTTTCCCTCCCCCACGGTTACTCGCGCAAATCTACTTGAAGAGTTTCTCTATTTCGTGGTGGTATTTGTGATTCACCACGTCCCGACGGATCTTGAGGGTGTGGGTGAGTTCTTTGCCCTCTTCAAAGGCTTCGGGAAGCATGGCAAATCTAAAAATACATTCGAAGTGGCGAAATCCGTTCTTCGTGTTCACCTGTCCCTGGATTTCGTTGTGCATGAACTCCTGTATTTCGGGGTTCGTTAGCAGTTCATCGCTTTCCACATAGCTGATATTGTTCTGGATAGCGAACTCTTCGAGCTTTGATATTTCGGGGACGATGAGGGCGGCGAGAAATTTTTTATCCTGACCGACCACCATGGACTGCATAATCGCCTCAGAGGCGTTCAGCCGGTCTTCGATCGGAACCGGCTCGATGTTTTCCCCGCCGAGAAGGACGATGGTTTCCTTGGTTCTACCCAGTATTTTCAGTTCGCCGCTGCGGGTAAAAATAGCGACATCTCCGGTGTTCAGCCAGCCGTCCTTCAGGACCTGTTCCGTGGCCTCGGGATTTTTATAGTACCCCTCCATGATCTGTTCACTTTTCACGAAAAGGGTCCCCTTATGGCCGGGAGGCAGTATAATCCCTTCTGCATCCACTACTCGGTGTTCCACGTCCGGAAGAAGCGGTCCGATTGTACCGAATACGGGGTGTTT
>CAZJIN010000383.1:0-3477 GCA_964545955.1 uncultured Sediminispirochaeta sp. | reverse complement strand
GTTCGCCCTACCGGGTTCCGATCGCGCGGCTGGCGGCTGCCCAGGCGGTTGCGGAGGACCTCCGGTCCTGAATACTAGGGGATTGATAATAATTTAAGTACTATGAGGGGCGAAGACGAAGTAATGTCTTTGCCCCTTTTTCTGTGCCCAGCGAAACCGGCAAACCAGGCCGGCGGGGTACACCCGGTGGGCGGGGCGTACCCGGTGGGCGGGGCGTACCGGACCGGGCGCATCATACCGGGCGATCCTGCATTGAGTGTGAAAAGTGAGTGAAAATATGACGATGGAATTACCCGAAAAAAGCCTCCCCCATAAGGTCTATGAAGGACTTCGCAATTTCTACGGTCCCCAGGGCTGGTGGCCTATTCTGCAAAGGGCGGGAGAGATGGGCTTCGATGCTGAAGGATACCATCCCGGTCTTGAATTCTCTCCCGACCCTCCGGAACAATTTGAAATCGCCACGGGAGCAGTCCTTACTCAGAATACCGGATGGAACAACGTGAGAATGAGTCTTCACTGTCTTTTGGATTTCCTGCGTTCCAATGAACTAGCCTTTCTTCCCGATTCAATCAAGTACATAGAGCTCCCGGTCCTCGCGGACCTGATCAGTTCGAGCGGGTACTACAATCAAAAGGCGCGCAAACTGAAAATTCTCGCAGAGTTTTTTTCTTCCCCCCGGGGAATCCCGGAACGTGAAGATTTGTTAAGCCTCTGGGGAATCGGACCGGAGACGGCCGACTCGATTCTTTTATACGGGTATGGGCGGGCTTTTTTCGTGGTGGACGCGTATACGGTGAGGATTTTTTCGAGGTTGTCAGGTCATTTCATGAAAAGTCCCCACTGGTATGAGGTCTTGCAGGATTATTTTCAAGAAAACCTCGAACCTCTTACTGAACTATACGCGGAATTCCACGCACTCCTGGTTCGACTGGGAAAGGACTACTGTAGCTCCCGTTCTCCCAACTGTGGGGAATGTCCCTTGAAATATATCTGTAATACTGTTGAAAAGTCTAAAATAGTAAGTTAATATACTGAATACCCAACTGGAGCCGGACAGGGAGCGTATACCCAATGTATATCGACAATGGTGTTGAAAAGTATCGAGATAGGATACACAAAATAAAACTTTTTGAATTTCTCAACGACAGGGAGATCAACGACCTTCTGTCGATGTGTGACGTACAGGTCTACGAGGGAGGTGAGGCCGTCATTGTACAGGATGAGGTCGAACAGGCCTTTTATGCCGTGATAGCGGGGCGTGTCGAGGTCAATGTGGTGGAAAACCGTCGCAAAAAGACCTACATTTGTACCATCGGTGAAGGGGAAGTCTTCGGCGAGGCGGGCATGTTTATGAGGGTGAAACGAACGGCAAATGTCAACAGTCTTGAACAGACGGCTCTTCTCTATATCACCCGGGAGGAGTTTGTGCAGTTTATTAAAAAAAATCCCTCCACGGGGAATAAAATACTCATGGTTGTCGTGTACAGCCTGCTGAAGAAGCTACAGACGGCAAACCAAGAACTCGCCTACGAACGTCAGTTCGATATACAGCAGGAAGATGTCGATGCGATAGTCGATGAGTTTTTGCCCTGATTCCCCCCATTCCGGACCTTAACCCGATTTTTTTTCCAGCCTTGCCGCGATGAAATCCACCAGCATTTCCGCCGCCTGAAATTTTCCAGTGAGGGGTAGAGGGGTATAGTCTCCCTTTTTGTCAAAGAGGTGCAGTTCATTCGTTTCCACCTCAAAACCTGAACCGGGTTTTCCTATATCATTGACCGCAATCATGTCGGCCCCGGCGGTGTTCATTCTCCGCATTCCGTCCTCCCTCAATTCCTTTACGTTTTTTTGAAAAAGGGCACGGAAGGCAACCAGGTAAGTATTCGGGGAGAGTTCCTTGATCCGATCGATGATCTTGGGGGTCGGTACCATCGGGATCTCCAGGCGGTTCGTGGTGTGTGTGGAGATCTTATCACTCGCAGTGTGTTCGGCTTTCCAGTCTCCCACGGCTGCCGCGGCAATCGCCCCGTGTATTTTTCCCCTGGAATCGGTGAGAATCTCGGAGACACGTCGAAACATCTCTTCTGAGGTATCCACCCGGTGGATCTTGATACCTGGAATGGGAGTAGCCGTACCTCTGCCGTAGACCACTTCTACATCGGCACCGGCCAGGTAGAGCGCCCGGGCGATCTCCATTCCCATCCTGCCGGAGCTGTTGTTGGTCACCACACGTATTGGATCGAGATACTCGACGGTCCGACCGGCTGTAACGAGCCATCTCGTGTTAGACAGGAGGCACTTTTTTCTGAGGAGGTTAATAGTCCTGAAAACGATGTCCTCCACCTCCGGGATTTTTGCCTTACCCTCGGAAAGTTGGGGACGCATGACCTCTACACCGAAGCTCTCAATCCTGGTGATGTTCTCCTTCACCGCAGGGTGATGGTACATGGGTTCGTGCATCGCTGGGACCAGAAGCATGGGAATGCCCTGGCCCAGGGCGGTGGTAACGAGGGTGGTCACAGGTGTATCGTCGATACCCGCGGATATTTTCCCGATGGTGTTGGCCGTGGCCGGAGCTATAAGAACGGCATCGACCCTGGACTCCACATTTCCGGCCAGCGCGACGTGCTCGATTGCTCCGGAGAGGCTGGTGACGACCGGGTTTCCGGTTGCCCATTCCATCAAGTTCGGATGAACCAGGCGGCACGCTTCCGGACTCATAACGGGATACACTTCAATGCCGTACCGCATAAGAAGACGGGCGATATCACTGCACCTCACGGCGGCAACACTTCCGGTTATTCCGAGGGCGATTTTCTTTCCTGAGAGACGACTTGAATATGAGGCGATGATATCCTTTGAGGGATGCGTCATAGTCTGTTTTCCTCCACCTTCTATCGGATCACTGGTGTACTGTTGGCTTAATGATACGAAAACTCGTCGGTAGGGAATAATCCCTTTTTAACCTCCTCCGAGTAAGCCCTGAGGGCCTTGGCGACAACGGTCTCCAGATCGGCGTATTCCTTGACAAATTTGGGTGTATACCCGCTCGTCAGTCCAAGCATGTCATGCAAAACAAGGACCTGTCCGTCACAGTCGGGTCCCGCTCCGATGCCTATAGTGGGGATATCGAGCTCGCTGGTGATCGTAGCGGCAAGAGAGCGGGGGATGCACTCCAGCACTATGGAAAAAGCCCCGCCCTTCTGCAGTTCAAGGGCATCCAATTTCATCTTTTCCGCGTCTTCCGCGTTTTTTCCCTGAACCTTGAAGTTCTGAGCCGTTTGAGGCAGGAGCCCCAGGTGTCCCATTACGGGAATCCCATGTTCAACCAGGATCTCGACTACCGGTGGATTGCTTCCTTCGATTTTTACCGCGGCGGCACCGGCATCGATGAGTTGTTGTGCGTTTTCCAAGGCTGACTCGGGGGTATCGAAGGTATGATAGGGCATATCGCCTATTACAGGTATCTTCGGCGAG
>CAZJIN010000382.1:0-3481 GCA_964545955.1 uncultured Sediminispirochaeta sp. | reverse complement strand
AATGGTGAAAAAGGCGGTCTCCCTCTCCCAGGAGCGGTACTGCGGGGTGAGCGCCCTCCTCAAAAAGGCTATTCCCCTGGACTACGAAATCCGTTACATTTAGACCGGTTATTCAAAAATCTCCGGCCTCTGGAAATATCCCACCGGAAGATTCGCGAGGAGTTCACAAGGAGTTCAAATGAAAGCGTTCAAGGCGTATGATATTCGGGGAGTCTACAACAAAGACTTCAACAGTGAGGATGTATATCGGGCAGGTTTTTTTCTGCCCCGGCTGCTCGAAGCGAATAAGGTCCTGGTGGGCAGGGACGTCCGTGCAAGCAGCAAGGAGGTCTTCGAAGCACTCTGCAGGGGTATCAACGATGCCGGCGCGGATGTGCATGACATGGGCCTCGCCACCACACCGATGGTTTATTTCGGCACCGCCCACTTCAACTTCGATGCCTCCGTCCAGATCACCGCCAGTCATAACCCCAGCGAATACAACGGACTGAAGGTTTCACGGACAGGAGCCCTGCCGGTGGGGTATTATTCAGGGCTGTCGGACCTCGAAAAGATGATGGAAACCGAAGAGGTCCGCCCAGTGGACAAGAAAGGTCGAATCCTTGCCATAGATGTGAAGACCTCCTACGTTGAGTTTTTGAAAAAATATGTTCCCGCAGACCTCTCTCAAATTGATCTGAGCATCGATTGTTCCAATGGGATGGCGGGCCTGCTTATCAGAGAACTCCTTGGGGACGCGCCTCATTACCTCTTCGAATCTCTCGACGGTACCTTTCCCAACCACGCGCCCAATCCCCTGGAGGAGGAAAACCTCCGGGACATCATCGGGGCCGTCCGGGAAAACCACAGCGATCTCGGAATCATTTTCGACGGTGACGCCGACAGGGTAATGTGTGTGGATGAAAAGGGGGTGTTTATTCCCCCTGATCTGATCATCGGTGTACTGGGAAGGTATTTCCTCAGCCGGGAGAAGGGAAACGTACTACAGGACATCCGTACCTCCAGATCGGTTTCGGAATACGTGGAAAAACTCGGCGGGGTCCCCCATACATGGAAGGTAGGCCACGCCTTCGCGAAACTGAAAATGCGGGAGCTGAAGGCCGTGTACGGGGGAGAACTCGCGGGACATTACTATTTTCGTGACTTTTACAACTGTGATTCCGGTATCCTGGCTGCCCTGCTGGTCCTGAAGGTGGCCATAGAATGGAAACAGGGCGGAGGCAAAATCAGCGAGCTGATCGATGAAATCAGAACCTACGCGAATTCCGGCGAGATTAACTTCCGCATCGAAGAGAAGCAGGAGGCAATGGAAGCCCTCAAGGAGCACTTCACCTCCGGGCAATCTCCCGAGAAAATACTCGATTTCGACGGATACCGTATCGAATACCCCGACTGGTGGTTCAATGTTCGACCCTCAAACACGGAACCCTACCTCCGACTTGTAGTGGAAGCCCGTTCAGAGGAGGAACTCAAGAATCGTCTCTCGGAAATCAAGGCGGTACTCGCCCGTTTTGAATAGAAAAAAATCAACGAATGTGATACTCTTCCTGAAAATAAAGTAATTCGGCGGGGAGGTTGGAAATGCGTATACTTTTAGTAGGAGGGGCCGGCTATATCGGCAGTCATGTGGCCCTTTCTTTTCTTGAACACGGACATGAAGTGGGAGTTTTTGACAATCTCTCCAGTGGATTCAGAGATAATGTACATTCCGGTTCACAGTTTTTTGAGGGAGATATCCTAGACCCCGATAGACTGTCGGAGGTTTGTTCGGAAGGCTGGGACGGCATTGTCCACCTCGCCGCCCACAAGGCAGCGGGTGAATCCATGGTTGATCCGGAAAAATACTCCCGCAACAATATCACCGGTTCCCTCAACCTGATGGCCGCGGCAACCCGCCACGATATCGGCTCCTTTGTCCTCTCCTCCTCGGCCGCCGTATACGGTGAGCCGGAATACCTTCCGGTAGATGAAGAGCACCCCACAATTCCGGCAAATTATTACGGATTTACCAAGCTTGAGATTGAAAGAAACCTGGAGTGGTACGATCGACTCAAGGGATTGAAATACGCGGCCCTGCGCTACTTCAACGCCGCGGGTTACGACCCGAAGAGACGTGTATCGGGCCTTGAAAGCAATCCTGCCAACCTGATTCCGGTGGTGATGGAGGTAGCCCTGGGTCACCGCGAGGAGCTCCTGATCTTCGGCAACGATTACAGCACCGACGACGGCACGGGGGTTCGTGATTATGTCCATGTGACCGATCTCGCGGAGGCCCACGTCGCCGCGATGGAGCATATCAATTCACACGGAAGGAGTTTGCTTGTCAACCTCGGAAGTGAATCCGGTCTCAGTGTGGTGGAAATACTCGAGACCGCGAAGAAGATCACCGGCAGGGAGATCCCCTCCCGTCTGGTGGCCCGCAGGGCCGGCGACCCCGCCATCTTGGTTGCCTCGTCACGGAAAGCCGAAGAACTCCTCTCCTGGAAGGCACGACACAGCAGCGCCCGGGAAATTATACAGACCACCTGGGATGCCTATCGCGGTGCATGAACACCCTTGATCATCGGAACTAATACAATGGATGAAGAAACCAGAAAAAAAGCACGACACCTCATGAAAGGATTCTGCCGGGTATGTCCCGTTTGTGACGGCAAATCATGCGCCGGTGAGGTTCCCGGAATGGGGGGGACCGGAAGCGGCTCCTCATTTTTCGAAAATATCAGAGCCCTGGAACGAATAAAACTCGAAATGCGGGTCATTCACCCCCATGCTGATCCCGACACTTCCACACGGTTCCTGGACATTCCCTTACGGCTTCCGATCTTGGGTGCCCCTGTCGGTGGGGTACGGTTCAATATGTCCTCTCAAATCGAAGAAAAACCCTATGTGGAAGCCCTTATCAGGGGGGCCAATCGAGCGGGAACCCTCGCGGGAACCGGCGATGGGGAATTGCCCGAGATTTTCGACTCCGCCATGGAAGTGCTCAAACCCCGGGAATGCCCGGGAATACCCTTTATCAAACCCTGGGAGGAAGCAGTCCTTCAGGAACGGATTGAAGAGATCCAATCCTGGGGATGCAAGCTTTTCGGTATGGATCTTGATGCGGCGGGGCTCATCACACTGAAAACAATGGGTCGACCCGTGTATCCCAAAACCGTCACGGAACTGCGAAGAATGGCCGAACGCTGCAATCTCAAAATGATACTCAAGGGTATCATGACGGCCGATCAGGCAAGGCTGGCCGTCGATGCCGGTGCCGACGCGATCGTGGTCTCCAACCACGGGGGACGGGTCCTCGATCACACCCCCGGTACAGCCGATGTGCTGCCTTCCATCGTAGAGGCAGCGGGACATGATCTCGAAGTCCTGGTGGACGGAGGAATTCGCACCGGCACCGACGTGTTCAAAATGCTCGCCCTTGGCGCGGAGGCCGTCCTGATCGGAAGGCCCCTGGCTATCGCCTCTATCGGGGGTGGCGAAG
>CAZJIN010000381.1:0-3486 GCA_964545955.1 uncultured Sediminispirochaeta sp. | reverse complement strand
CTATGCAGACTTCATCGACGACCCGGCCATTCGAGCAGCCTCCGGTGTGAACTTCAGCAATGTGACCGGCTCAGGAGAAGAGCTGATCAGCTTGGACAACCCCGACCTGGTATCCGCCACCATCGGTACCGGTTTGATTGATGTTTCGTTGGATCTCCCTGAAGACTGGACAGGCATCGAAGTGGCCCTGGGGGTAAACCTCTACCAGGGGGGTACCTGGATAGCCGGTGACATCGGTAACGGAAGTGTTTCAATCCCCCTCGACGGTATCATCATAGGGGGCGAAGACCTCACACTGCAGTGGGGCTACACCGTTATTGGAACGGACGCAAGCTTTTCGATCGTGGCCGGACCGGAGGTTACCGGTTCTACCAGCGTCACAGTTGATAATTTTTCCCAACTGGTCCTCAATGCCGAAGATATGGACTTCAGTATCAACGAGGGCTTCGTGATCGACCAGGAGATTATAGATATGGTTGATCTGATCACCTTCGTCAGTTCTCCGGCCCCCACCCTGAACTTCAACTTCACCAACGGATTGCCGAGCGCCCTGGATGTGGAAGTCACTTCCAACATGGTCTCCGGCGGCTCGGATACCCTTAACTTTGCGGGAGGCTCTTCGGTTGAGGATCCTCAATCCATACCTCTCGTGACCTCCCTCGATCCCCAGAGCGATCTGGTGGCAGTCACCGACTCCGAGGGGAACAGTGGAGACGGTATCAGTATGGACCTCAACTTGAGTCTCTCGGGTTACAATTCCACTACGAAGCAACTAACCCTCGATAATGTAGAACCGGGTTGGGATTACAGCTTTTCCGGCTCCGTGGCCTTGCAGCTGGATATCGACAGCATCGATATCACGGCGGTGACCGAGTCGGGCCTCCTGCCTGAAGCGGATGGAGATCCCCTGGACATCTCGGTGCTCGATGACTTTCTCCCCTCCGGGGTGAGCATCTACGACGACGATTCCGTAAATGAAGCCACAATGTCCGTGGGGGGACCTTCCGATATGTCCCTTGACATTGTCATGCTCGCGCGATACACCCCCTCCGGTGCGACAGATCCCGTCACAACTGTCTTGCTCGGCATTGGTGGACCTCCCGATCCCGTTTTTGATACTACCCAGTACACGGGACAAACTTTTACTTCTGAAACTCCTGCGGAGCCCGTTGAGTTTCTGAGTATTCTCAACGACCGGCCCGCGGACCTTGAGCTCGCCTATGCGATCACCGTCAACTCGATGACCATAGATGTCGCGGGAGATCCCGATCCCCTCTACGCGGCTCTGGACCTTCACCTTCCGGTGAAACTGGAGGTGACCGACGATGACGGCGACGGATGGCTCAAGATGGACTTTGAGGATCCCGACATTCAGGATGCCCTGAACGTGACCGAGGATCTCCTGGAGAGGGAGACCCTTGACTCCGAGGATGACGAGCTGAACGACGTCCTGGACAACTTCGGAGACGCCAGCCTCTACCTCACCCTGGTGAACGATATGATCACCAACGAGTCCGGTGAGAGCATGAAGATCGTCATCCATGACGGAGACTTGCTCCCAGGGGGAGAATATGAGTTTCACAAGGAGCTGAATTTTTCCACGGGTGATATCACCCTGGACCTGACCGAAGGCGACATAGAGTTTATCAGGAACAACTTCTTCACTCCCACTATAGATATCTATCTCAACGAAGGCACGTTGAGGTTTAACCCCGATGCGGTGCTCACCCTCAGCCTGTGGATGAGGGTGCGAGCGGACGTCGACCATACCTTCACGTTATAGGACAGGAAAGGAGCACAGAATGATGCATACGAACAAATACAGGATTTTAACAGTTTCACTCATATTGTTGACGGTCGTCGGCTTCTCCGTTTCCGCCTATCCCCTGCGGGCGTGGAACCACCAGGCGAACCCGGCATTTCTCGGCGCGGGAAACCGTCCCTATTTTGAGACGGGTCTCTCCGCCTCCCCGGGTTTTCAGAACAGCTACTTCACCACCGGGAAGATCTTCAACCCCGTTCTGCTGATAGATTTTGACGATATCTACGACAGCCTCAACGACAAAGGCTACAGGATCGGCGGTGCGGTGGGCGCCGAGGTGCACAGCACGGCCCATGTCATGGGAATAGGCGCCGGAATCTATTCAAATACCGATACCCTCTTTCGTGTGAGTATACCCAAGGGTCTTTTTGGAAAAATAAGCGAAGGCATCAAAATCGGAACGGAATACAATGAATCGGGAGAGGCCTTTGTTCAGAGTTTCGCGGAATACGGGGCCTACGCCGGTTACAGAAGACCTCCCTTTATCTTTGGACTCAAGATGGGAAAATTCGTCCCCCTCGCCTACACCAAAGATGGTGAGGCTACCTACACCTTTCTCGCCAATGAAAACGGCTTGATCGAAGCAACCGCCCAGGTCAACGCGGAGCTTTATTCCGCCTTCAACCTCGAATTTGCGGAGGAAATCACCGAAGAGGAGATCATGAATGCCCTCACCGGTCCCGACGGAGGAATCAAGATAGACCTTGGTGTGGTATACAATCCCGACGGAGAAAAACCTCTTTGGGGCGCTTCCCTGGTCAACATCCCCCTGGCCGCCGCCAATACTGAATACGGATGGGCTTATTCTCTCAGCACGGACGGGACGGCGGAGAATATCCTTGATACAGCGATCAACGATGAGGACATGGAGTTTTATGATTATACCGATCCGGAATCCGACTTTGTCGATATCGGCGGACATGAAATCCGCATGCCCTTTACAATCGGGGGTTTCTACCTCTACGACGGACTCCCTCTGATAGATGTGATCCCCTACGGAGAGATGGTTTTTGGGTCCCCCTTTCGCTTGAACACGGGGGTGACCGTGGAAGGATCGCGATTCCCCTTTTCAATGCTCTCCCTGGGTCTGGCCTACGACGATCTGGCCTGGAAGAGCAGCATGGGACTTCGCATTAACCTCCGCATCATCGAGATAGAGACCCGCATCAGCCTCAGCAGTCCCGAGATGCTGGGAATGTTTTCAGCCAGGGGCTTTTCCTTCAACCTCTACGCGGCACTCGGTTTCTAAAGCCCGCTTGATAAACGCGTAGTGTGACAGAATTCACGACAGGACGATCGGAGCAATGTCCCGATCGTCCTTTTTTTCGCCCCCCATCCCCGGTCGCCTTCGCACGGCCAACTTCCCACCCGACACCCCTTCCCCGCGGTCACCCTTCGGCAAGATCGATCATAAAAGTTCTTTCGGCCAAATCGACATCGAAAGCCCTGACTTGTGGTCGCAATAAAAAAACCGGCATCCCATAAATCACCGCCGCGACAAGTTCACTGGAACTCATCGGGAATCTTGTGACTTACGAAACGCCGGTTCTCCGGTAGTTTCCGTGCTTCCCCGCGTTACGGGGAAGCCTGTAGCATCTCCTGGGGGAATTGAACCCCCGTTGCCGGGATGAAAACCCGGTGTCCTAACCACTAGACGAAGGAGA
>CAZJIN010000380.1:0-3489 GCA_964545955.1 uncultured Sediminispirochaeta sp. | reverse complement strand
CTTCACGTTCTTATTCCTCCGGTTTAAGGATTAAAATGCTTCTCTATGGTTTCCCAGTTTTTTATGCTGGCGCGTAGCCATTGTAGAAGAACCGCCTCTTCTTCATTTTTCCGGAGCTTCCAGTCAAGGCAGCTGCCGCGAAGGCTGTGAATGAGATGGTGGAGGCTCAGAGCGCAGGAGACGGAGATGTTGAAGCTTTCAACGAAGCCGAACATCGGAATCTTCATATACTCATCGGCCAGATCCAGCATCGCCGGGCTGAGTCCGTCGAGCTCGTTTCCAAAAAAAAGCGCGATTCTCCCCCGGGACAGATCGAACTCTTCGAGATCGACATCGTTGGCGTGGGGTGACGTGGCGACTATTCGGTAGCCTTCGTCGCGGAGAGCGGCAACGGCTTCCGCGGTGTTGTTGTGTGCGCTGTTGTACCTGTGCAGGCTGAGCCATTGACGTGTACCGAGTTCGACCGCCGGATTGACATGGTAGTCGTTCCGGTTCTCGATGATGTGAACGTCCTGGACTCCGAAGCCGTCACAGCTGCGCAACACGGCGCTGGCGTTGTGGGGCTGGTAGATATCTTCCAGTACCACGGTAATATAGCGGGTTCGGTTGGCGAGGACACGTTTCATTTTTTCAAGACGGGCGGGGGTGACGAATCGCGAAAGTCGGGTGATTATCTCACGTTTTGGAAGGTCCATAGTATTCCCAGGCCTTTCAGGGGGGATCCGAAATTTGTGAGGATAGGGAAGACTGATTTCTTCCGTTCTGCTTTGAAAAATAGAGGGCCTTGTCGACCCGATTCATGAGGATGTCCGTGGAGGTGTCGATATCGGGCTTGTATTGGGCTACTCCGAGGGAGATGGTGATATTCTTTTCACATCCAAACCGGGAGAGATCATAGGCGGCAATCTTCCGACGAAGCCGTTCCGATATCTCGAAGGCCGCCTCTTCATCGGTGTCCTGCAGCAGGATGACGAATTCCTCGCCCCCATACCTGGCGCCGATGTCGTCCAGACGGAGGTTGTTGCGGATAATGAGGCTTACGACCTTCAGGACTTCATCCCCTGTCTGGTGACCGTAGGTATCGTTTACCAGTTTAAAGTGATCAATATCCGCCATAATAAGGGAGACAGTTTGACCCGAGTGGATACTCTGATTGAGACGTCTGTTCAGTACCGCCGTGAAGTAGTGACGGAGTTTGAGGTGGGTCATCATGTCGGTGGTGGACATTTCGAACAAAACCGCGTTGTGAATCGCGTGGGACGCGAAATGGGCGATATCCACCAGGTAATCCTTCTCCTCCGCTGAATAGGAGCTGGTATGGATCCTCTCTCCCAGCACGAGAATGCCCATCAACTGGTCCTTCGCGTTCAGGGGTATTATCAGCGAAGGATCCATGCTTCGCAGAAGTTCAAGGCTCCGGGGATCCTCGACGGCCTGGAAGAGTTCCTCCATGGTGAAACTCTGAAAGTTGTGTATAAGGAAGTGAACCAGGGGACTTTCGGTTTGGATGATGTATTTTTTTTCAGGATCGAGTTCAAACCCCTCCAGATTCCGCATTAGCTTGATCCCCGGGACCTCAAGGTTGTCGCGGCTGAATATCGCCGCCTGGGTGACCCCCATCTGCCCCATGCAGATGTACAGAATCGAGTCGAGCAGGCTGCTGTAATCCAGATTCGAACTGAGACTTTTGCTGATCTCCAGAAGCTGACGAAGGTCGAAAACCTCCTTCTCCAGTTCCTCTACGGAGGGATTTTCGTTTTTTCTCTCAATCAATGCATTATTCCTTCCGTTGAGGTTCATTGGGAATCCAAAAGTAAAATAAACCTCTCTTTATTATCGGTTCTTTTGAATCATTTTTAACAGGGAAGTATGTAACGCGGAGAATATTACCATACCGATAAATGTAATGAAAAAAGGAAAAGCCAGCAAGAGAGATGAGGGTATATTTTCAATCCCCTGGGCATTCTGCGCGACCAGTTCCGCCGCGGCGAACAGAAAACTCACAATCAGTATTCCCCCTGGTCGTTTGTACCCGAGGAATATGGCCACGAGGGCTATCCAGCCCCGTCCTGAGGTGATATTGGGTACGTAAGCCCCGAGATTGAAGGTCAGAGATGCTCCGGCAAAACCACAGGCGATTCCCGAGATGGTGGTGGCCAGTTCCCTCACATGACGGACCGACACGCCCCTCACGGTCAGGGCGGTTTCATTGCTGCCGGCGGCACGGATGCGCAACCCCATGGGGGTACGAAACAGGATCCAGGCGCTCAAGGGTACGAGAAGCCATCCCGCATAGACAAAGAGGGCTTGATCGGAGAAGAGCGAACCGATAATCGGTAGATCCGACAGCAGGGGAAGGGAAAAACGGGGGGGAGTCGGAAAATCATCGAAGGTCACCACCCCTTTGGTGGAGAAAAGTATCTGCGACGCTATTTTTGTGATACCCATGGCAAAAAGGTTGAGTGCCAGGGCGGTGATGAAAATGTTTGCCCTGAGTCGCAGTGCCGAGGTTGAGTAGAGGTACGCGGTCACACCGGATACGGAGAGGGCGGCTCCCAGTCCCAGAACCATGCTTCCGGTGAGTCCCGCCACGACAGCCGCGGTGAAAGCCCCGATCAACATAAGACCTTCAAGGGCGATATTGAGCACTCCCGCCCTTTCGGTAAAAAGCCCCCCCAGCGCGGCAATGAGAAAGGGGGTCATAATCCCGGCAATCGTATGGAGCATTATTCCACCTTCCTGTTCGCGGTCTTCTTCAAGAATCTTGCGGTGACCAGAAAAAGAACCACCGCCTGCAGGACCGCTCCGAAGTCAGCGGAAAAATCCGAATGTACTACCGCGTTCTGAGCACCGGTTTCGAGGAAGGTAAACACCAGTGCCGCAGGTATGATAAGAACGGGTTGGGTGCGGGCGATCAGGGCTATGGCTATCCCGTTCCAGCCCATGCCGGCGGTGCAACCCTGGATTGTTCCATATCCGGTCCCCAGGATATACAGGCTGCCTGTCAATCCGTATAGGGCACCGCTCAGGGTGATCGGGAGGAAGTAATAACGGGTGACGGGGATACCCCCGTACCTGGCGAATTCCCTGTTCAGCCCCGTGGTACGTAGTTCGTATCCCACCGAGCTGTGATATAGAAAACGGTGACTTCCCCAGACCAGAAAAAGGATCAGGATAATACCCGTATTCAGGTGTGAAGGGGACAGAATTCTCGAAAGTCGGAAGGCTTCGTGTATCTCCGGTGTAGAGAGGAGGAACCGCTGTGTATCCCGGAGGGGACCCGATACCAGATAGTCGATGGTGTACACCACCGATGAGGAGAGGAGAAAGGAGGAGATCAACTCGTCGGTATTCCACTTCATTCGGAAAAACCCGGAGGTTCCGGCCAGAAGGGCCCCTCCGAGGGTGCCGACAATAAGTCCGACGATTGCCCCGAAGGCCCCGAAGGAGGGGGGAATCATCAGAACCGCAAGGGTGGTGGTCAGGGCC
>CAZJIN010000379.1:0-3502 GCA_964545955.1 uncultured Sediminispirochaeta sp. | reverse complement strand
TCTGCACCAGTTTCGTTCAGACCAGAAGCTCCATGGGAACCGCGCTGGAAGAGATGGAAAAAAGCTTCCACGACAAACTGATGTATCAGCCCGATTTTCAGGAAATTGACCTGCGGAAAATCAGCGAAGAAGATCTTTCCAAGCCTATCATTTCCTCCATCCGGGAGGAGGTGGAAAGGAAGATCGAAAAGGTGGGCACCGCCCAGTTTAACGATTTCATACGCTTCCAATACCTGCGACAAATTGATTTGAAATGGCAGGACCACCTTGATGAACTGGAGGCACTCCGTGAAGCAGTATACCTTCGCACCTACGGACAGAAAAATCCACTTCTCGAATACAAGCTGGAGGGTTTCGATATTTTCGACACCCTTATCTACAATATCCGAACCAACATAGCCAGAATGGTTATAAACGTGGAAATCCGAGAACCCGAAAGGCCCCGACAAAGAAGCACCGTCACCGGGGACAGGACCGCGAGTCACCAGCAACTTGGTCAGTTTGCCGCGGGTGGAGCACCTACTAAGACCTCCTCTGCCGGGGCGGGGTCAGCGCAGCCCGGAGGAGCAGTACAGGTCAAAAGAACCGTTCCCAAGGTTGGACGCAATGACCCGTGTCCCTGTGGAAGTGGCAAGAAATACAAACACTGCCATGGGAAATAACTATTTTCACGTCGGAGGGAGTTTTCCCGTGGCGACCCAGGAAGACACACAACAAAACATTCTTGGAGGTGCCCTCGGGCGCTCTTATTTGTAGAGGTATCCCGCGAGGGGATCGATGGGCACATTATTTTTGTACAGAGAGAAGTGGAGATGTGGACCGGTGCTGCGTCCACTATTCCCCATTTGACCGATCCTCTGGCCCTGATACACATACTGATTTCGGCGAACATCGATGGAACTCAGATGCCCGTAAAGGGTCTGAAAACCATAACTGTGCTTGATAACCACATATTTTCCATATCCGTTCGGCTGGTTTCCAACTACTACCACCGTGCCTTTCATGGGTGCCACCACATCAGATCCAACCCTGTTGGCCATGTCGATTCCGTAGTGCATCCTGCGCACACCGGTAAAGGGGTCATTCCTGTATCCAAAGGCGGAGGTGATCCGGCCTGAAACGGGGTAGATAAAGAGTGTTCCCATCGCCTTTTTATAGTCATATTCGTTAATTCGTGCCCCGGGAATAAAAAGCTGTTGTCCTGGGTTGATCAGGGCCGACTGTAAATCGTTTGCATCAAGAATATGCTCGAGGGTCACATCGTATTTAGCCGCTATTTTGTCGAGGGAATCACCCCTCTGCACCACATGGGGCACACCGTCAATATCCGGAACTTTTATCTCACTTCCGGCCATGAGGCGCCGGACATCTTCGATTTCATTAAAACTTATCAGAGTTCCCACGTCTATGCTGTTCTCAGCGGCAATTTCGGAAAGGGTATCTCCGGGCTTCACCTCGTAGGTCCTGGTCGAAACAGACCTGACCGGAGGTCTTGCGGCCATGGTAATATCACCGGATCCGCGGGCGTCTGTCTCAGGAGACGCATAGGCAATCAATTCATGTTCGATTAAATCTTCGGCGAGGGGTAGGTTGATATCCTCAATCCGAAGTATGGCCCTTCTCTCACCGGGCAACATTGTGAGCAAAAAAATGAAAAGCAGAACCGCGCACAAAACAAGCATATTCGAGGGGGTAAGAGGTTTGAAATGTGTCAATTTACCTTTGGGCAACGCGAAAACAGGCTTCCATTTTTTTACCATCTGGCGCTTGAGGAGTTCCTTCTTAGGCTCACTCGGTCCCTTCCGGGACCTTTTCGTTGTCTGAAACCGCATGCTATCACCATTGTATGAAAAAACTGTTATGCTCATATCCTTCACTTATCATATCGACAAAAGGGACGGCACATATTAATATTAGTTTAATCGGAATGTTACCGCTTCGCCTATAGGTGGAGTAGAAAGAGCAGGAACTATGCGATCTCCCTTTTTTCATATATTACTTACGGCCTTTGTGGTGGGATTTTTCGCCCTGTCATTGTATGATATAAAGCATGTAGAAGGCAGTTCAATGTACCCGACCCTCCGGAACAGGGAAATGGTCATTGTATATCGATGGGCGTACGGTCTGCAACTTCCCTTTGTACAGCGTTATCTGATACGCTGGTCACGGGTAAAACCCGGAGACCTTGTTTTTTTTCAGGACCCGGTCTATGAAGAACCGGTGGTAAAGCGCTGCGTTGCGGGAGAAAGAACTCTCATAATCAGAAATGGAGAAGGCATGGTCATAGGTGATGAACAGCTGACCTGGTCAGAAGTGAAAACGGATCAGTTTTGCACATTGAATTCCGTTCCCTTGGGAAAAATATTTCTCCTCGGGGACAACCGCACGATATCTTTCGATTCCCGGTATTACGGATTCGTAGAGGAGAAGGACATCGAAGGACGGGTGATCCGTTTCTGGAAATGGTGACAGGAGGTATATGTCTACAACATCGAAGCGCTTCGGCCTTATTATTATTCTATTCTCATTGTTTGTTCTCCTACTGACGGCCCACTATTTCAAGCTTATGGTCCTGAATCCGCCTCCCCAAAATCCGGGAAAAACAGGTCGAGCCCTGGTGGAACGCGGTCCGATCCTCGATAGAAATGGAAGAATACTGGCGATACAGACCAGGCTTTATTCAGTAACCGCCTGGGTACCGAATATACAGGAGGTTTCTACCACGGCGAAGACCCTCGCGGATATCCTTGATCTCGATGAAGCCGTTCTAAGAGAGCGCCTGAGTACCCGAACCGGGTTTCTCTACATCAAACGTAAAATATCCACCACCACCGCGGAAAAAATAAGATCCCTTATTCAGGCAAGAAGATTGCCCGGGATATCCCTGGAACCGGAATACGGAAGGAACTACCCTGAGGAGGACCTGGCCTCACATGTACTCGGCTATGTCGGTACGGACAATACAGGTTTGGACGGTATTGAGCTTACCTATGATCAAGTCCTCGCTCCCTCAGAGGAAGATGCCGTCACCGCGGGCACCACCAGGTACGGTAACCAGCTCTTCCTCACCCTGGACATGAATATTCAATATATCAGTGAAACTATCGCCCAACAGGCCATGGAAGAACACAACGCCACCTCGGTAATGATACTGGTAATGGACGCGGAGAACGGAGAAATCCTCGGGTGGGCTTCCGCACCTGACTTCGATCCAAACACTTTTCTCGAAGCAAGTCCGATAGAGAGACAGAATCTCCCGATTACCTACGCGTATGAACCCGGTTCCGTCTTCAAGATCTTTTCAATCGCCTCGATGATGGAGCTGGGGCTCAACCCAAAGGAAGAATTCTACTGTAACGGATATTATGAGCACGTATTCCCCTCGGATCAAACCGTGAAGATTAACTGCCTCGGCACCCACGGCGCGGTAAATACGCAGACAATTCTTCAATATTCCTGTAACGCCGGGGCCGCCTATGCCTCCGACACGGTTGAAAAAGAG
>CAZJIN010000378.1:0-3504 GCA_964545955.1 uncultured Sediminispirochaeta sp. | reverse complement strand
CCCCGCGGTTTGGAGGGATGTGTCCCCACTTCCCAGGGTAAAGGTCAGCGGATCGATTACCAGATCTTCTGGGCTGAGTCCATACCGCTTCGTTGCCAGATAGACAATCCTTCGGGCTACTTCAATTTTTTTTTCAATATCCCGGGCCATTCCGGTTTCATCTATAGTGAGACAAATAATGGCCGCGCCATACCGTCTTGCAAGCTGAAAAAGACGTCCCGCCGCTTCTTCACCATTCTCGAGATTTGTTGAATTGATGAGGGCCCGTCCTCCCGTAAGTTTCAGCGCGGTTTCAACTACATCCGGTTCCGTGGAATCAATTACCAGGGGGAGGTCCACCGCGGTGGTCATCTGACCCACAAGTTCTCCCATATCGCGGGTTTCATCCCTTCCGGCGTAGGCGACGCAGATATCCAGTCCGTGGGCACCTGTTTTTTGCTGCTGTTTTCCCATTAAAACGAGGGTGTTCCAGTCGTCCTGAAGAAGATGGGTGCGAAATTTTTTACTACCATTGGTATTGGTTCGCTCGCCAACGAAAAAAGGCGCTGGTTCCTGGTGAAGTTCCTGCCTGCTATACAGGGAACTGAGGGCCGCCCTTGAGAGCGGGGTGAAGTCCTTTTCCTTCCTTCGGGCTTTCTTCAGGGAGGGAATTCGTTTTCGCAGTTCCGCGATGTATCCCGGTCCTGTTCCACAGCATCCGCCGATGATATCAACACCGAATTCAGAAACAAAAGAGGTCAGGATATCCGCGTAATCCTCAGGCCCGAGATCGTAGACGAGTTTTCCGTTCCTCTGCTCGGGAAAACCGGCGTTGGGCATACAGAAGATCGGCCCCGCTACACTTCTACTGAGTTCATGGATGTGAGGCCTCATTTCTACCGGACCCGTGGCACAGTTGATCCCTATCACGTCTACGCCGAGGGGAGCAAGAGCCGTCACGGCCGCGGGGATATCACTGCCCACAAGGAGGTTGCCGTTGGTTTCCACCGTAACCGAAACGATCAGGGGCAGGAGGACACCGGCTTCCTTCATCGCATCCTGCACCGCTAAAACCGCTGATTTTATCTGCAAAAGGTCCTGGGCGGTTTCAATGATAAAAACCTCAACTCCCCCTTCGATCAAACCCCTCGCCTGGGATAGATAAGAAAAATGGATGGTATCGAAATCCACCTGTCCAAGGCTGGGAAGTTTCGTTCCCGGTCCCATACTGCCCGCAACATAACGCGGCGTCGAGTAAAGCTGTTCTCTTCGCAAGCTGTCCCGTTCCTGCACTGCCAGCTTTGCGGCTTCGCGGTTTATCTCCACGGTCCGGTCTTCAAGCTCATATTCCGCCAATACGATCCTGTTCGCCCCGAAGGTGTTGGTTTCAATCACATCGGCACCGGCGTTCAGATAATCTCGGTACACCTTCGCGATGAGATGGGGCGCGCTGATCGTGAGCATTTCATTGCATCCCGAATACCCGCCCCATTCGTGCTCATTGATTTCGAGTTTTTGAATTTCCGTACCCATCGCTCCGTCGAAAAGCACGATGTTTTCCCTCAGGAAGTGAAAAAAGTCCATGGTATCTCCTTTTCGTTCAGTATAATACCAGAGGGAACGATCTGTGCCAATCTTTCCGGAATTGAATGAGCCCTACCGTGGAGAAAGGAATGAAAAAAATCATAAAAACACTTTGATTTATTTTACTAAACAATATATAATATATTGAACTTTTTAAAATCCTGAAACGGGAAGGAGATAAAACCTTGATACATGGAAAGCCTGAGATCGATACGGAAAAATGTAAAGGATGCGGGTTATGCATAGAAGCCTGTCCCAAAAACATTCTAAAAATGTCGGAAGATTTTAACAAGCAGGGAGTGAATTACGCTACCTGTATAGATGAAGACGCGTGTATCGCATGTAAGTTTTGCGCGATGATGTGTCCCGACATGGTAATAAAAATTCTGCAATATGCTTAGGAGAATTGTATGAGTGAAAAAATTCTAATGAAGGGAAATGAAGCACTTGCCGAATCGGCGATCATTGCCGGCTGTCGATACTATTTCGGATACCCTATCACGCCGCAGAATGAGGTTCCCGCCTACATGTCCCGGAGAATGCCGGAAGTGGAAGGTACTTTTCTGCAGGCCGAAAGCGAGCTTGCCGCAATCAACATGGTGTTCGGCGCTTCCTCAGCGGGAGCACGAGTGATGACATCTTCGTCTTCACCGGGTATCAGCCTCAAACAGGAGGGGATTTCATACCTTTCGGGCGCTCGATTGCCGGCGGTAGTAGTGAACATGATGCGTGGCGGGCCGGGACTTGGAAACATTGCCGGTTCCCAGGGTGATTATTTTCAGGGTACCCGTGGCGGTGGGAACGGTGATTACCGGACCGTCGCATTGGGACCCTCAACGGTTCAGGAGCTGGCCGACCTAACTGTGAAGGCCTTCGACATCGCGGACCAATATCGGGTAGTGGTAGTTATTCTCGGCGACGGTTTTCTTGGACAGATGGCCGAAGGCCTTGTGCTGCCAACACCAACGAATAAAAAATTCGACAAACCCTGGGCACTTACCGGCGCAAAAGGACGTGAGGCGAATATGATTGCTTCTCTTCGTCTTATTCCCGAGGACGCCTTGGAAAAACTCAACCTGGAACTCCATGAAACTTATCGTCTCATTGAGGAAAATGAGACCATGTCCGAATCCTATATGACCGATGACGCGGATTATCTCCTGGTTTCATATGGTACGTCCTCCCGAATCTGCCGTTCGGCCCTCCGTACACTACGGCAAGAGGGAATCAAAGTTGGTCTTTTTCGACCGATTACTTTGTGGCCTTTTCCGAAAAAGGAGCTTAATAAAGCAGCGGAAGGTGTGAAAAAAGTACTGACCGTTGAAATGAGTATGGGGCAGATGGTTGAAGATGTAAAACTTTCTCTCAACGGTGAAAAAGATGTGGATTTCTATGGTCGTTCAGGCGGAATGCTACCGGAAGTCGACGAACTAATCAGGAGGGTGAAGAGCTATGGAAAGTAAGAGCGCAGATTTTAAATATATCTATGAGAAACCTGAAGCCCTTCGGGAAGTAAAGACCCACTATTGCCCGGGTTGTGGTCACGGAATCGTGCACAAACTGGTAGCCGAATCTCTGGACGAGCTGGGTCTTCAGGACAAAACTATTCTGATCGCCCCGGTTGGCTGTTCGGTATTGATTTATAACTATATCGATGTTGACGGATGTGAAGCCGCCCACGGGCGTGCCCCTGCAGTCGCCACAGGGTTGAAACGCGTTCATCCCGACAAAATTGTCATTTCTTACCAGGGGGACGGAGATCTTCTTGCAATAGGAACCGCCGAAACTATCCATGCCGCTAATAGAGGGGAAAATATCACCATCATCTTCGTCAACAATGCAATCTACGGAATGACAGGTGGGCAGATGGCGCCGACTACCATGGAAAAGCAGGTCACCGCCACCCCCCCCCGCGGTCGTGAAGTTATGGATGTTGGATTT
>CAZJIN010000377.1:0-3505 GCA_964545955.1 uncultured Sediminispirochaeta sp. | reverse complement strand
ACTACGAGTACGATGAAAACGACGTGGTGGTGACGGTCCTGACCGACTCGATGGGGATGTACGAATCCCGGGTGGTGGAGATGCGAAGGAACCATGGAGAGTTTACCCCCACCGATGCCGCGAAGGTGCACTTCCAGGCCCTTGAAAAACAGGGGATCGACAACCTGCTTGAGCTCCGCTACGAAGACCGCAAGAGGATCCACAACCTCAAGTACTATACATGGATTGAACAGCAGGGAAAGGAACTCGACGAGCTCAACGCCCAGTGGTACGATCGGGACTACTGGACCAATATCCAGAAACAGACCGGAGAGATCGATAAGCTGATCGATCAATTCAACAGGGAAGTGGGCCTGCTTTAATGACCCGGTGTTGAGGTTCTCTCAAATTTTCTTTTTTGAGAGGACCTCGGATTATTAAAAAAAACAAGCAACGGGTACCGGAGGCCCACTCAGCATGAACTTCACCTACCAGTGCAACGAGTGCAAAAAAGAGTTTACCACAGACGATATAGTGTACCGTTGCCCCCACTGTGGCGGAACGGAAACAGAAAATGAGATGCAGAGGGGAAACCTTCGGGTCCTCCTGGACCCCGACGGCCTGAAAGTCGCCGTAGACCGGAAAAGGATAAGGCCCGCGGATTTCATGCCCTATCCCATCCCCGAATCGGACACCTATCCGGTGGGCAACACCCCCCTGATCGGCCCTTCCCGTCTCAGAAAGAAAACGGGAGTTCCCGAACTCTACCTCAAGAACGACGGCATGAACCCCTCCGGTTCATTCAAGGACCGTGCCAGTCAGCTTGTGGCCGCTCAGGCGCTCCACTACGGCATTTCCACGGTTACCCTGGCCTCAACGGGCAATGCGGGGTCCGCCATGGCCTGCGCGGGGGCCGCCTACGGCCTTGATATCGTGCTGTTCGTTCCCCACACCGCACCGGAGAACAAACTGCTTCAATCCGTCATTTACGGTGCCAGGGTCGTTCCGATAGCGGACACCTACGATACCGCGTTCAGGCTCTCCCTTGAGTACACGGAAAAACACGGTGGTATCAACCGGAACACCGGTTATAACCCCATGACCATCGAAGGAAAAAAAAGTATCTCCATCGAATTGTTCAACGACCTTGAAGGTTCTATTCCTGATGTGGTGTACATACCGGTGGGAGACGGAGTCATCTTTTCGGGGGTATACAAGGGCTTTTTCGACCTCAGGGAGGCGGGTTTTATTTCTGATCTACCGCGACTTGTAGCAGTCCAGTCAACCGGAAGCAACTCAATCGCCCGGGCCTGGGAAAGCGGGCGTCGCGACACGATCCCCGCGGCCACCACCACGGCGGACTCCATCAGTGTCGCAAGCCCGGCCAACGGCAGAATGGCGGTGGACTACATCGTGGACAGTCGAGGCTGGGCCACCGAGGTGACGGATGAAGCCATATCCTCCGCACAAGTTGAGCTCGCCGCTGAAGCGGGAACCTTTGTCGAGCCCGCGGCAGCAGCCGCGTATGCCGGTTTCCTGGAAGATCTCCAGGCAGGTCGGATCAATTGGACCGATAAGGTGGTCATTCTCCTCACGGGAATCGGTTTCAAGGATATGAAAGCGGTCTCCGAGGTGGTAAATATCCCTCCGGCGGTGGAACCGAATATGGCCGCGGTGGAGAAGTTTCTCGCGGGCGATTGACCTCTCGCGGGCGATTGACCCGCGACTGCCCCACGGAGGGCTGCCCCACGGACGTCCTCCCCGGTAATCGGATTCCCACACACCTTCGCCTGATTAGAAGTCGGGGCCCCTCATTACACGGTTACCTGCCTGCGGCTGGACTGCATCTTCTTCTCAAGGTAGCCGGAAAAACGGGTGAGGGGTACGAACATTACCAGGTACAGGATAGTGATAAAAATCAGGGGCGACGGATTCGCGAGCAGCGATTTCTGGGCAAGCCCCGCCTTCAGAAGCTCCACAATAGAAATAGATGAAGCAAGGGCCGTATCTTTGGCACTGGCCACATAGTTACCCACGAGCGGTGGTATAACTACTTGAAATGCCTGGGGGAGAATGACCAGTCTCATGGTCTGGATAGGATTCATGCCCAGGGCATGGGCCGCTTCGATCTGGCCTTTTTTAATAGAGAGAAAACCGGCCCTGAATATCTCACTGACGTAGGCCGAACTGTTCAGTCCCAAGGCGACTATCCCCGACATAATCGCCGAAAGACGAATATTCATGAAGGGAAAAGCGTAATAGATCACCATCATAAGTACAATGATCGGGATTGCCCGAAACACATCCACGTATAGAATTATGAAAAAATTCAATACCGGGTTGTTGAAGGATCGAAATACCGCCAGGAGCAGCCCGATCACCGTACTGACTACAGCCGCCGCTACCGCCAGAAGCAGGGTCGTCCAGAATCCCCGAACCAGGTAGGGCCAGGCTTTTTGGATCACCTCGACATTGAAAAAAAGCTGGGTCATCTCGCTCCATCGAGCAGTCGAATACTGGTAATAGAGCCGGCCCAGCACAATCAATACCCCGAAGGCGATCACCGTCTTCAACCTGTCGGACTTGAGCTCGTCGGTAAACACTATTGCCGCCCAGACGATCACCAATACGATATAAAACACGACCAGCAGAAGTTCAGCCGGATTCGGACTGCCTTTTTTTGGCAAGAGAAAAACTCCGAACACCACCAGCATGGCCAGATAGCTGTACAGGAACTGGGATCTGCGAATCAGAGGGATATATCCAACCTTCGCCTTCACCCCTTCGAGAAGAGAGGGTGTGTTTGTAGTGTCGTTTTCTTGCTTCATCCTTTATACACCTTCTTCATCTACAGGATTTTACTGAGAAAATCCTGTGTCCTCTGATGCTGCGAGTTGGAAAAGATCTCCTCGGGAGTCCCCTCTTCCACTATCACGCCGTCCGCCATAAAGAGAATTCGCCCCGCCGCTTCACGGATAAAGCCCATTTCATGGCTCACCACGATCATTGTCATTCCCTCTTCGGCCATTTTACGCATTACATCGAGAACCTCACCGATCATCTCGGGGTCGAGAGCCGATGTCGGTTCATCGAAAAACATAATCTGCGGCTGCATGGCGAGGGCGCGGGCGATGGCCACTCGCTGTTGCTGACCACCCGAAAGCTGTTCGGGATAGGCCAGGGCTTTTTCGGCCAGACCGACCTTCTCAAGCAGCTGCATTCCCATTTCACTCGCCTCTTTGTCCGACTTCTTTCGTACATGCATGGGTGCCAGCTTTACATTTTCGATGGCATTCAAATGGGGAAAGAGGTTGAAACTTTGAAAAACCATCCCGATCTCGGTACGCACCTTGTTGATGTCGATGTAGGGCGCCATGATATCAATCCCCTCGACATAGATATGCCCGGAAGTCGGCTCCTCCATCCGGTTCAGGCATCGGAGAAAAGTACTCTTCCCGCTCCCCGAGGGACCCATCACCGCGACTACTTCGGATCGCGTAATTTTTGTATTAATTCCTTTCAGCAC
>CAZJIN010000376.1:0-3506 GCA_964545955.1 uncultured Sediminispirochaeta sp. | reverse complement strand
TTCCGCTGATCTCGTCGCAGCGATCCAGAAGGGAAAGTACCCTCCTCCCAGGAGCTACAATCCAGAGATCAACGGACTTGTGAAAAAAATCATAAAAAAAAGTATGCATCCGAAACGAAAAAAAAGATTTCAGGATCTTGATGAGATCCTTATGCTCCTGAGACGGTATTTCAGGGGAAACACGAACGAAGCCTACCACCTGCAGCTGAGGGAGGCGGTAGCCGGAGAGAAGGTTGAGCCCCTTATTCGCCGTGGGAGGCTGAAATTAAAAAGGCTTATCCTCGGAATCTTTATATTCGCGGGCATTGTTACGGCGGGGGCATTGTCTCTCTTTCAAATGGGCTACTATCATGAGTGGTTTCTCGACGATACCCACGGGGCGATCAATTTGGAGGTACTGGTAAGCGAACCGTACAAGGACCCGACGGAGTACTATGTAAGGGCTTGGTTATTTACCGATACCGGAGACAATGCGGATGAAATCGATATGGCGCCGCTTGAGTTTTTTCCTGTGGTTGATGAAAATGAAGAGATTCTGAAGTTCGCGTCGGGACGTAGGTTTCTCGAAACAGATGAGTACCGTATAAAGGTTCAGGTGGAAAATTCACTTTACTGGAAGAGTTTTTACCTGGAGCCCAGGGTAATACAACGGGAAAACCTGAACACCCATTCGTCTATGGTCCTCGAGTTTCCCTTCGTTCCCTCACGGGAGCTCCCGTTGGAGGTACACCTGTTCGTCCAGGACCGTTCCTCAAGGAAACAGATAACCGATATAACCATGGTAGAATTGTTTGATGAAGGGGTGTGGCGTTCCTGGAATCCCTTTCTCGCCTCTACGCTGACTACGGGCGGGGTATACAGGTTTCGCTTTCGTGCGCCGGGATATAAGACAAAGATATTCAGTCTCCTGATTCGGTCCGAACAGAGTACCCTTTATCTGAATCCCCGACTTGAACCGGAATAGGGGTTCGCGGCGGGAGAAGCGTTCCCGTAACGGTCTTTGAAGTACTAAAAAGGAGAAAAGTAAAGAGATGTCTATCACATTACGCAGATTTATCCTTGTAATGCTTGGGATCATTGCCGGTGTCGCGGCGTGGCCACTGATTGAATTGCTGCTTCATTACCAGCGGATCTTTCCCGGGTACTTCTCTTTCAGTGTTGTTCAGGGAGTTGTCTTCGGTGCCGTGCTGGGGGCTTTTTTCGGAAGCGGTGAGGGCCTGACTTCGAAGGAGAAGGGAAAAATCCCCCGTGGTACATTGACGGGAATTCTGTCGGGATCCCTTGGAGGAGCAGTGGGGTTCACCCTCGGGCAGGGGATTCTTTTTCTTGTAGTGCACAACACGGTATCATCGTTTCAAACCCACAGGTTTCTCCTGGTACCGTCGGCAAGAATTATCGGATGGGTTATTTTGGGAATTGCCGTGGGTTCTTCGGAGGGGATTCGCGCGAAATCTTTTAAAAAAAGCCTCGTCGGTGCAGCGGGAGGCTTGCTCGGCGGACTTTTTGGAGGAGCGGCGATTGAATACCTGAGTATCGTTTTTCCAAAATTCCCCTATGCCCGTCTCGCGGGTATGATGATTTTTGGATTGTGTACAGGCCTTTTTTATGGTCTGATTGAACGCGGGGCATCTCCAGGCGCCCTGAGGGTCCTCAACGGGACTTCGAGGGGAAGGGAGTACGGTCTTGCCCAGAACAAGGTCACCCTGGGAAGTGATAAAAAGAACGATATTGTCCTGAACGGGTATGACAGGGTGGCGTCACGACATGCGGTTTTCCGTGTGAAACGGAGGGACGTTTATCTGCGGGCTGAAGATAAGAAGGCTCCTCTGCTGGTGAACGAACAGCCGATCCACGGGGAGCAGTTGCTCAAGTACGAGGATGTAATTCAAGCGGGATCGGCGAAGATCTTTTTCAGGACCGATCATTGAGGAGGTCTGCGATGAAACGAATGGTTGTTTTTATTTTTTTGATAGCCTGTGGTACGGTTCCCCTTTTTTCCGACACCCTGAGCATAAATCAGATCGATGCCTCGTCCCTTTTACTCTCCCAGAAGGTAGACCTCTATCTGAGTTGTACCGACCGTAACGGGAAGACCATCGAGGGGCTCACGATAGACAATTTTACCGTATCGGAATTTTCGGAGGAGTACGAGGAACCGGAGGAGAGAGAAATCCTCGATCTGGTGGAGGGACCAAATAAAGAGCAGGGTATTCACATACTGCTGTTACTCGACAATTCCGGGAGTATGTATGACGATATGGATGGAAAGACGACGGAAAATACCGAAGAGATGCGGATTACCCATGCGAAGGATGGGGTCAGGAGTTTTATCGATAATTCCATTAATCCTGGAGATGTGATATCCCTTGCATCCTTCAACACATTTTTGACCTTTCATTCCGAACTGATCAGGGACCCGAGCGCCCTCGACGGACTTCTCGGTACCATCAGGCGACCGGACAGTGAAAAAGCCTACACAGAACTCTACCATTCCCTGGCGGATTCCTCAAAGAAGATGGCGGTGCACCGAGGACGCAAGGTTGTGGTAGTGCTGTCGGACGGTGAGAATTACCCCTACTTCACCCATTCGGGCAAACCCCATACTGAGTACGGGGAGGATCTGCGGACCCCCGATGAGGTGATTGAAACGTATCAGAGAGAGGGAATCACCCTCTACGCGGTTCACTTTGGAATAAACCGTGATGAAAACCTTGGACGAATCGCGATCGATACCGGCGGGAATGTGTACGATGCCCGCAATCGCAGGGAGCTCGCAGAAGTATATCGTGATATAAAAAAGAAGATAGAAAACGAATACCGTCTTACCTATCGAGCGGGGATGGTTCCTTCGGAGTTGAAATACGTGAGGGTTGCCCTTAACGGGAAGAGGGAAATATCCGCGACCAGACACTATTACAGCAGTACCATTTTCGGGATCCCTTCGGGGCGGTATCCGTACTCCCTCTTATTGCTGGTCCTCGCGGCCCTCGTACTATGGACCCTGCTCCTCTTGATTCGATACAGAAAGATCAATAACAGTCCGGCTCTGGAGGTACTTAAAACCGGGTTTTCAACCAAGGTGAGCGCGTCAACCATTCCTCTGACCGGTGAAAAAACGGTCATCGGCGGTGGAGAAAGGGCTGATCTCACCATTAGCGGTCTTCCGTCGCTCAAACAGGAACACGCTGTCATCGTGCATGATCCGACTACGAATAGCTACACCCTGGCGGGTGATGCCTCCCTCACGGTGAACAACCGTAAGCTGCAGGGGCCGAAGAAACTCACCGACGGGGACGTACTGGGAATAGAAGGGACCACGATAGTGTTTGACTCGGGAAGGGAAAAAACAAAGAACAAAAAAAAACCGTAACGGGAAAAGTACATCTAAATGGGAATTATCGGGCAGTACTTGACACAAAATTAAGATTTTGGTAAGTTCTACAACGCAACGCGGGGAGGTTCCCGAGTGGTCAAAGGGGGCAGACTGTAAATCTGTTGGCTTCGCC
>CAZJIN010000375.1:0-3509 GCA_964545955.1 uncultured Sediminispirochaeta sp. | reverse complement strand
AGAAAAAACCACCAGTGTGGAAAGGGCTACCGCGAAAGAATAGGAGAGAAATCTGAGTTTGAATAACTGTCGTGCCGGTACCTCGATCACCAGGGAGAGGTACCAGCCGAAGGTGAGCGCGCCGACGATACTCGGGGTGAGGCCGTAGAGGAGACAGAAAAAGAGAAAATAGGCCAGCAGTACCAGCCCCGCTCGATCGGGGGTTTCGCCATCCTGTCCGGGCTGAATATTCGATCGGGAACGGGAACTGGGCCTGGCAAGGGGCCCTGTATGGAGCTTGAAACGGGGTCTGGCACGGGCGGACCGTAAATGATGATCGTACTGCATTCGTCTCAGCCTGCTTTCTTGTGCCAGAGGGGATACCATACGTGCTTAGGTGCCGCTGTGGCCCTTCGCTTCGAGATCAGAAGAAAGGAAATCACCACAAACAGGACATAGCCTAAACATACCGCGATAGCCAGCCACATCAGCATCGGATTGTTCTGAGTAATGCTGTAGGCCGGAAGGTTGAGGCTTAGAATGAGAGGGATTGCCAGCAGAAAGGTAATACCCGTGGAAAACATATAATCCGAAGCTACGGGTGTCTCGAAATTCGGATCTATAACCCGCAACAGCGCCAGACCCGTAGGCATGGTGCCGGTGGAAACACCGTAGATCATGAGCATCCTCTGAAACTGATGGTCCGTGAAAAGACGGGAGCAAAACCAGGGAATCAGCCAGAGCGCGAAGATTCCGGTGACTGTACTCATCAGAAGGATCTGTACCATGTACTGTTTTACGATGACCAGTGAGATCGCGCCGATTGCCGCGGTCACCATGATGTCAACGGAAAGGCCGGAAATTCGACTGAGCGTGTGGTTGTCGAAGGTGTAGCTTATTTTAATGCCGTTGGCAAAAGCCCTCACGAGCATCGCAACAAGGGCGGAGAAGACGAAATTGATACCCCACAAATTCACCGCAAGCTCGGATCCGAGGGGACCCAGCAGTCCGAGTAAGGCGGTCAGTCCCTTGAGAAAAAGAAAACTGAGCAGGTACACGAAAAAGACCAGCCCCAAGTGATAGCTCATTGAGTCGATCGCCTCGGTTTCGGTCATGAGTGAGCTGCCGACGGGCTTCTTTTCTTCCCTCTGATAGATGCCCGTGCGGACATCGGAGCTTTTGAGGATTTGAACCTGGTCACGGCTGACCCAGCCTTTGCGGATGCCGTGATTGATGAGAAATACACCGCCGAAACAGGCCCACAGAAAGCCGATCGCAGCAAAAGTCAGGCCCACGGTTCCCGCGCCGACGAAACCCATGGGCTCCCAACCTTTTCCTATCGCGAAAGCCTGGCCCGGTCCCTGGACAAAGCCCAGGGGAAGGAGGAATCCGAAGGAGGGAAAAAGGTCCGGGTAGATGGTGGATATAAAGAGAACCGTGATCAGTAAACCCCCGGTTGCCTGGACCGCAAATTGGGAAATACCCGCCACGGAGGTGGGGAAAAGGGAAGACTTTCTCTCAATGTCCCTTTTTGGTGGCTTTCTGAGGGTCATGGCGATAAAAGAGATATTGAGCAGGTGGTATACCATCTCGCCCATTCTTTCCGATGTGATTTTCAGTCCTACCGCGGGAAAGATGAAATTGTACATCACCAGCAGGAGAAAACCCGCGGTTAAGGCATTCGGTATCAGGTATTTTTGAAAGAACCGTACCCGTGCTCTCACAAAGGTCCCAAACAAGAGAGCACCGGATATAATTCCCAGATCAAGCATAAGGCTCCATGTAAAATCCATCTACACTCCTCCTTCAATGGTTGAGGAAACGACAGGTTGTACTTTAATACAGCCCTCCCCGCATTGCAACGGTGGAAGACCCGAAAACACGGTATTTCACCGAAGCTTGAGTTATTTCATCACGGGGGAGTGCTTCTCATTTCGTTTCAGGGGTGGTAGTATAACAACATGAACAGCATAAAGAACAATATTGATGAGATTATGGAAAAAATAGCACGCGCGGCGGAGAAGGCCGGGCGTACACCGGAGGATATCCGGTTGATGGCGGTCAGCAAGACAAAATCCGTCGAACTGGTGGAACAGGCCTATCAGGCGGGAATGAAACTTTTCGGGGAGAACCGTGTTCAGGAGGCTTATGACAAATTTTCAGGGTTCCATTCCGACGCCGAACTCCATATCATAGGGCATCTCCAGAGCAACAAGGCGGCGAAGGCGGTGGAAATCGCCTCCTGTGTCCAGTCCGTGGACAAATTCAAGACTGCCCGTGAGTTGAACAAGCGATGTGAGGCGGCGGGAAAGGTGATGGATATTTACCTAGAATTCAATACCTCGGGGGAGGATTCCAAGAGTGGGTACCGGTCCGCCGATGCAATGTATTCCGATATTGATGCGATGATCGGACTTTCGCGGCTCCGGATCAGGGGTCTCATGACCATAGGTCCGCTCACCGGAGATGTTGAAGAAATCCGTGGCGCCTTTGTCCTGTTGAGAAAGTTATACGGGGAAGTGGGTGAGCGTTATCCCGAGCTTCCCCTTTCCGTTCTGTCCATGGGAATGTCCTCGGACTATGAATTGGCCATCGAGGAGGGGGCTACAATGGTGAGGGTGGGCACCTCCCTGTTTGGTTCGCGTTGAGTGAAGTAGAGTGAAGCAGGGTGAAGTAGAGTGAAGCAGGGTGAATATGAAGACGGGAAATTCGAAAAAACCCACCGGAAGGGTGATCGCGACACTGTTGGTGCTGATTTTTATGTCCTTCCCCGTGGGAATCTATGGGCAAAACTCCTCCTCTGAAACAAACGGGGACAAATCCGGGTACGAACCGTATAAACCTGGGGAGTTTCCCGGCTGGGCCCATTCTTTGAGGAGATTTGAAGTGATTTTTTTTGGAGCGATTCCCTTTGCCTTCCTTTTTACAGGACTTGGATACGATATTTATTCTTATGTGGACCATGATTTTGATGAAAACTACCTTCCTCTTTTTTTGGGAAGTTCTCCGGAAAAAGAGGCTTACACCCAGGATACCATCGAGCAGCGAATTGCGGTGAGTATCTCCCTCTCGGCTATTCTGGCACTGGTCGATTTTTTTATTGACAGAAGGATCTCCGATGAGTAGGACTTCCTACGAGGGGAGGGTTCTGGAGGAGGAAGCCGACGGTGTCAGGATTGATCGTTATATTTCGGATTTTCTCCACCTTTTCAAGCGCAGCCAGATAAAACAGCGTGATGTGGAAGTTACTCTCAACGGCAAAACTGCAAAAATGAGCAAGCCCGTCAGGTTGAACGACACCGTGGTCATCAGTTATTCGGAACCGGGAGAACCGAATGTCGTGGCCGAACACATTCCCCTGGATATTGTGTATGAAAACGAGCGCGTCCTGGTACTAAACAAGCCCCGGGGCATGGTGGTTCACCCGGCGGCGGGAAACTATTCGGGTACCATGGTGCAGGGGCTTCTCTATTATGTGAAACAACTCAGGGAGAACTTTTCCGATGAAGCGGTACGACCGGGGATCGTGC
>CAZJIN010000374.1:0-3511 GCA_964545955.1 uncultured Sediminispirochaeta sp. | reverse complement strand
CCCGCTGCAGCGGGACACCCTCGAAGAGGGGCTCGATGGTCTCGCGGATCTCATCGGCCAGTTCGAAAAATTCCTGTCGGTGCTCCGGGTGGACGACCCTGCCCTCGTCGAGTTCCCGCAGGCACTTTTCGATGATGGGAGAGGGAAGGCAGTCTTGTCGGTGCTCTGCGCCCCGCTGTCGCGCCGCGGTGTGCATGCGTCCTACCAGCGCCCCCAGGCGCAGCCAGTCCTCTTCGGATTCCGCGTCGAAGTTTCGGCCCCCCCGTTTCGGGAAGAGGGCGAAGTGGTACTCCTGCGGGTCCGGGGAAGCTCCACCCGGTATGGGGGCTGTACTATGCGTAGACCCTCCGCCTACCGGGCCCGGGGCGGCGGTTTCCCCCCCTCCGACCACCTCAAGCGTAGCAAGGGACTCCCCGTCCGGGTCAAGCAGGGGTGCCACCGTGGGAATCTCAAGCCCCACACAGTCCCGGATGAAGGTGTGCTCTTCGAGGATCGCCTCTTCGCTCCACCGGCCGGGGCGGTAGAACTTTGCCATGTAGACCTGTCCGTCTTCACCGTGAAGTTCGTAGACCCGGTTGATGTAGCTGTTGTACTGGGTGATATTACCCGTCAGGCTGAGGTCAAAGGCCCCTTCCACGGCCTTCAAAACAAGCTCCGGAGTCAGGAGATCGAAATCACCGGCATGGGCCGAATCGTGGATACTGTTCATGGTTTTTGTCTTTGCTCCGGGGGGGGATTTTGGAGAAAAAGCGGAGGCGATCAGGCCTTCCGTATCTCCACCTTCTCTATAACGTCTCCCTTTTCGATGGCGTCCACCACCTCGGCCCCCTTTGTGACCTTGCCGAAAACGGTGTGATTGCCGTTCAGGTGGGGTTGGGGGGAGTGGGTGATGAAAAACTGGCTGCCGTTGGTGTTCGGACCGGCGTTGGCCATGGAGATAACCTTGGCTTCATGCGTCAGGGGGTTGTCCTTCGTTTCATCGTTGAAGCGGTAACCCGGACCGCCCCGGCCGGTACCGGTGGGATCCCCTGTCTGGATCATGAAGTCGCTGAGGACCCTGTGAAAAGTGACGCCGTCGTAGAAGGACTGACCCGCGAGAAACACGAAGTTGTTCACCGTCATCGGTGCGTGTTCGGGAAAAAGCTGCAGCTCTATCTCTCCCTTCGATGTTTTGAGAACCGCAAAATACTGCGAGTCGGTATCGATCTGCATCTCAGGGGGGGTTTTCCATTTTTGTCTACCCATTCAAAATTCTCCTGGTTTATTTGATGGATTTACTGTACCGTATTCCCGGTATGTTTTCAATGAGAGGGACTTAAGGGATTTTTTCAAGCCTATTGAGAAAAAGATCGATGCTCCAAAGATCGAGGGAGGGCCTTTCCGCTGTCGGAACAAAGGGTGCCACATCCTGTGCAACGGTCTTCCAGTTCAAGTGTTTAATTTTTTCTCGAAGCTCCCTCACACACCAGTCCCGATCAACTTGTATGTTTTGTCCCTGCCAGGGTCCTGTCTGAACCAGAGCCGATGTCAGAAAGGGGTAGTTGATTTCAACCCCACGGGATGTATACCAGAGGAAATCGTACCAATCCCTCCCTTTCACATACTTTCTGCACAGAAGAGCATGGATCTTCCCTGCAAACAGGCTGCCTTCGTCCTGAAGAACCACAGGGGTGAGGAAAGGGAAATCAAGATAACGGAGCTCCGAGAATCTCCTGGGTGATCTCCCGGATTGCGTGATCTTCCTCCTGTTGAGATGTGCAGTTATAGGCTCGAAATCGTTCTTCTATCAACCGTACATTCATCTGTTCAGCTCCTCTCTGATTCCCTCGAGGAATCGTCGGACTCTCCTGTTTCTGTATGTGTCGAAGAGTTCGTCAACCATATCGACCGAGACCGTCGTCATGGTATCCTGTTCGATTCTCAGGCTTTCCATGGCAGGGGCAAGATGTGACCAGTCTTTCCCGTGCACGTACACATAATCGGCCAGTGCCTTTAAGGGAGTAGCCATAAATATAACTTCTCCGTTGCCCTCTTCCTGCCGATCAACTCCCGCGTAGAAGAGGTCCTGGGGAACACGGGAATAACTGAACACACCTACCGGTGTGTTGAAGAGTTTCGAGTTGCCCATGGAAACGGAGCTCACCGTGTATACCGCCTCGGGAATCCAGCCGTGACTACTCAATGCGCTCTCAAGGCTGATGTAGGAAGGACCGTAAATATATTGGGCCAGCGAAAAAAGATTGAGCGGCTTTCGTCGGTATCTCTGAGCCAGACAGTAAAGCCCTCGACGGATTTGGATGATCTCTCCGTTGGCGAGAGCCCTTCTCACAAGTCCGTATCTTGAATCGGGGCTTCCCGGAAAAAGGACCTTCACATCCTGGCTTGTGAAGACCCCGTGTGGTGAAATTTTGAAAATTCGTTCCGTCAGTCGGTTCATAATTTAATAATAACTGTCACTATATGACAGTTACTGAGAATAATTGTATCGGGTAAAGTTCCGTCGGTCAAGGCTTCTTTGTGCGAAGACAGCAATTCACCCTACCAGTTCGTTGAGACCTTCTATCACACGGGTGAGTTATTCTCTGGAGATTGCTCCGATTTTTTTTTCCCAGGCGAAGTGTGGAAAGGGTCCGGACCTTGCTGATCTTCACCCAGGGGTCCTTTGGGAGTGCGACGGAACGTATCTGAAGGGTCAGAGGAAAGCCGACTCTCTGCTGCCGGCTGGTCATGGCTATAGCGATGACCGTACCGGATTGAGATCGGCCCAGTAGATCTCTCCCCTCAGTACTCCGGCCATATTTCATTCTCCGCTGCCAGGCCCTCTTCCGCAGTCTCCCGTTCGTGTTCCACTTCGAGGTTTTCCAGTTCCCTGGTAAAGCGGTGTTTCTCGTATCGCTCGACACGTTCGGCGACTGCCTCTTCAAAAAACCGGCTACGGTTGTACCCTTCGAGTTTCTCTACATACTCATCCACTGATTTCAACAACGCCGCATAGATGGGAGTCACGTATCGGACTGTATGTATCGGCGTATCAACTGTGAAATGAGGTTCTGATAGCTCACACCTTCCCTGAGGGCTCTGGCTTTGAAGAGGGTCAGGTCCCGGCTGTTTATACGGAAGTTTACACGCGCATCCTTTCTCTGCCGTTCCGCTATTCCTTTTCTTCTTTATCGTAATATTTCATATAAGTCTCTCCTGAAACGCTTTGTTCGGCTTCTGTCGGGAAATATGGTTTTGAGGAATATTCCTTTCTCCGTTTCAATACGTTTTTTTGTGAGGCCGGTTAGGCCGGTTAGGCCGGTCAAGGGATCCTGACCACCTCCTGAAAAAGCGCGTTGTAGCCTGGTATCAGCTTCGGCCAGTGATAGACGGACATCGCTTCGGCGAGCCCGGGCGGCGCGAGGGGCGCGGCAGGCTTCAGGGAGCCGTCAGTCCCCTGGGGCCCCTGGGGCCCTTGGGGTCCGCCGGGAACGGCGACGGCCCCCGTGGGCAGGTCGGGCAGGCGGATTTT
>CAZJIN010000373.1:0-3516 GCA_964545955.1 uncultured Sediminispirochaeta sp. | reverse complement strand
TTGAAGATACTGTTTGACCTGATTTTATCTCTACCGAGTAGAGTGTTCCGCTCTCATCGAAAAGGAGATCGATTTCATGATCCGTGGGGTCCCGCCAGGGATACCTACTCGTATTCGGAAAAAGTGTTCCTCACGAGGGTTGTTTTTCCCGATTGCCGCGGCCCGGTGACCAGGAACAAAGCCCTACACAAAACCCTCATAGATAATCTTTTCCTGCCCTTCCATGGTCACCAGCTGGTTGTCCTCGAACTGAGCGATCGCCTCGGGGATGTCGGAAATGAAAACGATATGGGGGCCTGCCTTCAGGATGTCCGCCGGAGAAAGGGTGGAGTCTTCCTCCGCCAGGACTCCCTTGAGTGAGGAAATCAGGGGGAGGTGTTTTTCCGTGAGATTGCGGGTGAGCAGGATCTCCGTACCGTCGAGCTTGAGGGCTTTCTTCGCCTGGTCGTAGGTGTCGGCTTTGACGATGGGACCGGAGCAACGGCCACCGAAACCCCGATGCCCCCGGTTCAGAATGCTTCCGAGAAAATGGACCTTGATGGTGTTCATCGGTAGCGGTGAATTGAGGGGGATCCCCGCGGCGGTCACCACACGGTCCGGTTTTTTTATATACCCGTTTTGTATGGCCAGGCGCAGGGCGTTCTGGATCATCAGTTCGGAGTCGTGAACATGCTCGGAACAGAGCGGAAAAAGCCCCCAGTGGAGCAGAAGCTGACGGTAGGAGATCTTGGATGTCGTCACGGCTATAATCTTCTGGGGCGGCCGGTAGTTGCTCAGGATTCGAGGGGTGTTTCCGCGGATGGTGGGAGTGACGATAGCTGTCGCGTCGATTTCCTGGGCGACGACGAAGGCGGCTTTGGCCACGGCGTGGCCGATGTCGGAGGATTTGTGAAAACCTTCGAAGTGGCTCATATTTTTTTCCAGATACTCCGGGGATGTTTCCACGGCCATGGCGATACGGTTCATGGTCTCCACGGATTCGAGGGGAAATTTCCCGTTTGCGGTCTCCCCTGAGAGCATCACCGCGTCGGTGCCGTCGAAGATGGCGTTCGCCACATCGGTGAGCTCAGCGCGGGTGGGATTTGGATTGCGTATCATGGAATCGAGCATCTGCGTGGCGGTGATGACCGGTTTGTTCTGGTACATGCACTTGCTTATGATCCTCTTCTGGGCCAGGGGGATCTGCTCAGTGGAAAGCTGCACCCCGAGGTCTCCCCGGGCAACCATAATGCCGTTTGACACACGTATGATATCATCGATATTGTCGAGGCCTTCCTGGTTTTCAATTTTAGCGATTATATGAATGAGCGAATTGTGTTCTTTCAGAATGTCCCGAATCTCCTCAACGTCCGCGGCTTTGCGGATGAAAGAGGCGGCGATAAAGTCGAGTTCGTGGCGAAGGGCGAAGAGGATGTCCTCCCGATCTTTTTCGGTGATCGAGGGGAGAGGGACCTTAACTCCGGGGACGTTCACGTTTTTTTTACTCCCGAAGGTTCCTCCATTTCTGATGATACAGTGAATTTCCGTAGCCTCCACGTCGAGGACTTCAAGGTCGACTATCCCGTCGGCTATGAAAATATGGTTGCCCTGTCGAAGCTCCGTAGTGAGATGCTTACAACTGATGCTCAGACGTCGCGCGTTCCCTTCGATCTGTTCGGCGGTGAGGGTAATCTGATCACCTTTGATAAGGGTGATCTCACCACCGCCCTCGATGAGGCCGGTACGGATTTCAGGACCCTTGGTATCCATCATCAGGGCTATGGGAATTCCCATCTCCTGCGAGGCCTGACGGATTTTACGGATACGCTCGGCCTGTTCTTCATGGTCCCCATGGGAGAAGTTGAATCGAGCAACGTTGATTCCGGCCTTTAGAAGGTCTTTCATAATTCTTACATCATCGCAGGTAGGTCCCAGGGTCGCTACGATGCGGGTTTTCCTCAAATATGACATACCTCACCTCCCGTTTTAGGATAGGTCTTGAACTACGATTTTGCAAGCAGGATAATACACTTTTAATAAAACCTGTCCTGCGGTATAGTTGTGCATGGACAGATTTGACGAACGGGATACTATTTTCTCCAGAATGACCCTGCAAAGGGGAAGCGACAGGTATATCGAGCAGTATCGGCGGCGGCCGGAAAAAAAAGAGATCGACGATCGGTTGCGCGATGCAGGGGAGGGGACCTTCAGTCGGCGCCTGCCCGAGGCATCAATGGTGGAGACGACCTTCGCCCTGATAACCCGTTTGAGGGAGTTTGTGCGTGGCTTCGACGGTGAATACAGCTTTCCCCGGCAGTCCGGACCCGAGAAAGAGCCCAGCTCCGAGGAGACGCTCAACCCCGAAGAGCTCACAAGTTTCCTGAAGAAAACCGCCGCCTCCTACGGCGCCGTTGCGAGCGGGGTGACGGCCACTGATGAGGCCTGCGTCTACTCCGTGCGAGGGAGAGGTGAGCGCTACGGGAGGGCTGTGGACGACGCCCTGCCGGTGTCTTTTGTCTACGCCTTCGAGATGTCCGTGGAGGAGATGCGCACCGCCCCCGGCATTCGCGAGGCGGCGGAGGTGGCCGGGACCTACCTGCGAGTCGCCGTTCCCGCCCTCCTGATAGCCTCCTATCTTCGCGGTCTGGGATACCGGGCGATAGCCCACATGGATGGGGAGAGCGAACTGGTCTTACCCCCCCTAGCCGAACGGGCGGGGCTGGGTCAGATCGGACGACACGGTCTTCTGGTGAACAGGCGATACGGGAGTCGGATTCGTCTGGGCGCGATCACCACCGACGCGGAGCTGCTTTATGATCAACCGGTGGATTTCAAGCTCCCGAAGGTATGCGAGGTCTGTCGAAAATGCGCGGAGCTCTGTCCCGCCGGGGCCATCCCCTCCGGTTCCATTCTTGGGGACTATGACGTACAAGTCCGTTCCATAGACCACGATGCCTGTTTTGCCATGTGGCGGAGATTCGGTACCGATTGCGGGGTATGCGTGTCCGCCTGTCCCTACTCGAAGGTGGGGTTGCAGGAGAACAGGAAGAATCGTGCCGGGGTTAACGGAGGCGAGGATGATGGAGATGGTGCTCGGACAGAGGCACCCCGGGCAGGCACCGCGGAGGGGCAGCCCAAACCCGGCCATCCAGATTTTTTGAAATCCTTCATGTTTGGGAAATGATCGCCGGGAAATCCCTCCCCGCCGCCGGATACTCCCTTCCGCTCTCGAAGGGAACATTTCCGATTTATAAGATCCCGGGGAAATGCCGATACCTTGTATTATGAGAGAGTACTACCACGGCACGGGAATCAACGCATCGATGACGGAGATCTCGGAGGGACGGACGGTGCTGTTTCTCCTGGAAGCACTATGCGATCTCTTTGAGGCGCACTTTGACAATGGTTGGTTTCTCAATATCCTTGAAAAAATGTCCTTCAGCTCGGTGAGTCTTCGAGAGATTCGGACCATGGTGCAGTTAAAAGAAATTTATGAGAGTGATGTTCCGAAACTGGAAAACGGCCTCGAAAGTCTGC
>CAZJIN010000372.1:0-3546 GCA_964545955.1 uncultured Sediminispirochaeta sp. | reverse complement strand
TCTATCAGCAGCGCTTGACCGGGGAGGAGAAACTCTGTGAGCTTGCCCGGGTTCGGACAATGGGCCCGCAGCAGGTTCCCATGGGAATCCTTCACCACCATGACAAAACGGTTCGGTCTCTCCACGAGAGAAGCCGGCTCGGGATGAAAGAAAATCCGAAGGGAATCAGCCTCAGCAACGGACTGAAGGGGGTGGTCCGCGGGCGTGGTAGCCGGGCTTGGGTTTTTTTCAAGATCCATAGGGTTCTCCATCTGATTCTAAGTATATAAAATAGGAGCTGATATGTACGACCCTCTGGCGAAGTATTATGAAGAGATTTTTCCGGTGAGCCGCGAACAGGTTGAGTTCATTGCATCCTCTGTGGTTCCTGCCGCGCCTGGAACTTCAATGCGCCTGCTCGATATCGGCTGTGCAGTGGGAGATCTCGCGTCGGCCCTGAACGAGAAGGGGATCGAGGTAGACGGAATAGACCTGAATCCCATGATGATACGAAGGGCCCGTGAACGACATGTGAAAAGAACGGTTAAGGGGGAACTCCGTTTTTTTGAGATGAATATGCTGGAGATTGACCGGGAGTTCGAAGCTCACTGTTTTGACGTCCTTGTCTGCTTGGGAAATACACTGGTTCACCTTCCGGGTAGAAGGGAAATTGAGGGTTTTCTCAGTTCTGCTTCGACCTTGTTAAGGGGCGGGCAGACGCCCGGAAAGGGAGGGACCCTCGTAATTCAGATTCTCAATTATGATTTCCTGCTCACCAGGCGACCAGAGCGGCTGCCATGTATTGAGACCGAGAATGTGCTTTTTGAACGCAGGTACCTGTATCCGGATGCTCCCGGCGGGAGAATCACCTTTGTGACTCGACTTATGATTAAAAAGAGTGAAGAGGTGTTCGAAGATTCCGTGGAGCTTTACCCCCTTGGGCGGGATGAACTCGAAGGCCTGCTGTACCTCGCGGGGTATACCTCCGTGAACTACTACGGGGGCTTCGATGGATCTCCTCTCAGGCAGGACAGCTTTCCCCTGATTGTGGTAGCCTCATCGGCCTGAACTTCCGTTTCTGTCCTTTGTTTACCTCTTCCGCTTGGGGCGGACAGAGCAGGTCCCGGTTTATTTCACGCCGTCGTCACATGCTCCGTCGTCATCGCCGAACCGGGCGCTTTCGGCGTTCGGTGCCTTTGTACATTCTTCTAGGGGAATTTCCTTCATCTGCTGACCACAGCAGTCGGGATTTTCATTGCTGTCCGCGATAACTACTTCATCGCCACAATCGGAACATCGGTATGCTTTTTTCGCCATATTTGTACCTCCTTCGGAATAATTCCGAATAATATTTATTTTACTAATATAGTAAGAAAGGAGAGGCAATGCAAATTTTTAAAAAAAGACCCCGGCGGCGAAAGGCCTTACCGGAGTCTATGGGGTTATTGTGCGGTGGTCGGCCTGGATCAGGTACCCTGTTCCCAGCTGTTGAGGTAGGCTTCCTGTGCCTCGGTCAGTTCGTCTATCTCAAGTCCCAGTGACGAGAGCATGAGCTGGGCGACGCCGCGGTCTATTTGCTCGGGGACGGTGTAGACCTTCGCGGGCAGGTTCTGGCCTTCGCTCAGGTAGAGGAGTGAGGAAACCTGCAGGGCAAAGGTCATGTCCATGATCTCCGCGGGGTGGCCGTCTCCGGCGGCGAGGTTCACCAGACGTCCCTCTGCAAGGAGATAGACCTTGCGGCCGTCCTTGAGGGAGTACTGTTGGATATTGCGACGGACTTCTTCGGTGGAAGTGGCCAGGGCCGAAAGGTCGACCTTGCTGATTTCCACGTCGAAGTGGCCCGCGTTGGAGAGGATCGCGCCGTCCTTGAGCCTTTCGATGTGATCGCGACGGATGACGTCGGTACAGCCGGTGACGGTAATGAAAAAATCACCCCGCGCCGCCGCCTCCTCGAGCTTCATTACCTCGAAGCCGTCCATCCAGGCTTCGGCGGATTTGATCGGGTCAATCTCACAGACTATGACCCTGGCGCCGAGCCCTTTTGCACGCATGGCGACGCCTTTGCCGCACCAACCATAGCCGATGACCACTGCGGTTTTTCCGGCAACCACCAGGTTGGTGGTCCGCATAATCGCGTCCCACACGGACTGGCCGGTGCCGTAGCGGTTGTCGAAGAGGTATTTGCAGAGGGCGTCGTTGACAGCCATCATGGGAAATTTGAGCTCACCATCGGCTTCCATCGCCCGTAAACGGTGGATGCCGGTGGTGGTCTCTTCGGCGCCGCCGATGATGTTCGGGATAAGTTCCCGCCGGGTGGAGTGGAGTTTCGCCACCAGGTCTCCCCCGTCGTCGATAATCAGGTCCGGTTGGGTGTCGAGGATCTTGTCGAGAAAGCTGTTGTACTCTTCCCCGGTGGCTCCGTACCAGCTATGTACTTCGATTCCCATGGAGGCGAGCCCCGCGGCCACGTCGTCCTGAGTCGAGAGGGGGTTGCTTCCCGAAATGGCCACCTCGGCGCCCAGGTCACGGATGACCGAGGCCATGTAGGCGGTTTTTGCCTCCAGGTGTAGACTGATGGCCACTTTTTTACCCCTGAGGGGTTGGGAATCGGTATTCACCTCTTTAATCTCGTTGAGCACCGGCATGTGGGCGGCTACCCACTCTATTTTTTTCCGTCCTTCCGCGGCGAGTTCGGGATGCCGGAGGGTGGATATTTCGATCTTTGAATCGTGGTTTGTCTTATTCGGCATGGTTTTGCTCCTTCGTTCCTTCGATGGTATGGTGTTGATGTAAAAGATTCAAGAGCCGAAGGAGTGGGCTCGGCAATTCTGCTTACCACGCCCCCGCCCAGGCGGCCGCGTACAGAAGAGCCGGGATCCCCCAGCCCCACCAGGGAAAAAACCTCCTCTTCACCCGCGCGCTATAGTCCCGGTATTCTGAACCGAACCACCGGGAGAGGCGACGCTCCTCGGCGGCGGCGCCGATGAGTTGTACGAGTACGGCCAGACCCGCCCATATAAGGGTATACCCGGAGTAGAGCCCGATTCCGATTCCGAGGCTGATCAGGATGAATCCCGCGTACATGGGGTGTCGCCGTCGGGCGAAGGGGCCTTCGGTGATGAGGAAGAGGGGCTTATCCATTTCCTGTTTGCCGTCGTGGCTGTCCTGTTTGGCAACCTTGACCCTGTCGCCCTTTTTGTCGGTGGGCTTCGCTAATCCAACGCCCGATCTGTCCCGACGGCCCCGTACGCGCGCGTGACGGAGGGTATGGCGGGCCTGGTGCATGAATCTCCTTCCAAGGTGGTAAAGACCGAAACCGATTATCACGCATAGGAACTGGGCCCGATGGATGAGAAAAGGACCGACCCGGAGGCTTTCCAACGCCCCCGCCCCGTCCGACACGACACCCCCGACGGCCTCGGGTATCGGGCTTATGTGGCCTTTTAAAGAGTTCCAGATATCAAAGGGGGGCAGAAGATCGATCAGGAGACGCCCAAGGGCAAACACCCCGGCGAACAGCGCGGCGCCCTCAACCAAACCCAGCAGTAGAGCGAACAGCTTCAGGGG
>CAZJIN010000371.1:0-3567 GCA_964545955.1 uncultured Sediminispirochaeta sp. | reverse complement strand
TAAACTACTTTTATTCGTTTTTGGGAATCACAATCTCAAGAGGATCGACCACTATCGTCGTGAATACAATGAACAATCATACAGATCTGCCTGGGGCAATGAATTCATCGAATACACCTATGGTTCTACCTATATAGGCATGAAAATCAGAAGGACAAACGGACTTATAATCGCCGGCCTGGGAGGCAGTTTGCGGTACAACGCGGGGATCAACCAGTTTACCGAAATACAGATGTTTCTCAAAATGGTGAAACTGATACCCGGGATGCTGTATCACCGTGTTTTTCACGGCCGGTGGGTCGATATCCTCCTCACCCATGCCCCTCCCTTTCGGATCCACGATCGAGAAGATCGGTGCCACACGGGGTTCAAATCGTTTCTCCTCTTCATGCGGTGGTTCAAACCGCGTTTCCTTGTCCACGGTCATGTCCATCTCTACGATTTGAATGAAAACCGTTGGACCACCTATCTGAATACACAGGTAGTCAATGCGTATGAACACACGGTTATTGAACTAGAGGCCCCATGAGTATGCAGCAGAATTCTTTTTTTATACAGAACCGGGCGAGGGATGATTTTAACAAAGCCCGCTCGAAGGCTACAGTCTCACAACTTCTTAACGCACTAACCCCGGACAGACAGCAACTGCTTTCTCTCGAGGATGTGCGAACCCTCCTGCGTCCAAAGGGTGAGAGTTACAAAGGCCTTCAGACCGTTGATATTGATAAAATTGTGGGAAGTGAGGGGCGATACAACGATTTCAACAAAACCTTTCTCCCAAAGAAGGATTTCATTCGCGGCAGATGGGAGAGCGTAGACCGCGCGCATCTCAGCGATGTTATTCTCCCGGCAATCAAACTCTATGAAATCGGCGGGGTTTATTTTGTCAGAGACGGGAACCACAGGGTATCGGTGGCGAAAATTCAAGGGGTCCAGGCCATAGATGCCGAAATAATAGAACTGGATTCCGAGATAAAACTCAAACCGGGAATGACGGTACAGGACCTGAAAAGGGCGGTCATACATTACGAGAAGGAAAAGGTCTTCGCAGAAACCGAACTGGACAGAATTATTCCACCTGAAGACATTGATTTTACCGAACCGGGGCGCTACGTGGAAATGCTTCGGCATATCCAGGGGCATAAGTATTTTCTCAATGAAGGGAAAGAAGGGGAGATTCCCTTCTTTGACGCCGCTTCAAGCTGGTACGAATCAATCTACAAACCGATCATCCGGATCATCGAACAGGAAGGAGTCATTCACAGGTTTCCCGAACGTACCATGTCCGACCTCTATATGTGGATAGTGAAACACTGGGACAGGCTAAAACAGAAGTACGGAAACAGTTTTTCCCTGAACGAAGCAGTTCTCGATTATTCTCGGAAGTACGGACAGAACAGGTGGAGTCGATTTCTTTTATTTTTAAAAAATATCTACAAAAAACTCTTCTGAACCCAACGATTCCCACGGTTCAGGGAACTTCGGGGAGCTGAAAAGGCCCGTTCACCACACCGAAGCCCCTGTCTTCAAGATAGCTGTGGAGCTGAAAGCTTGCCGCCCCGGCGGCCTTCCACTGCTGTAGCATGGTTTCTTCCATATCGTTAATGAGAACAGTCTCACTCTTGAGGAAGCTGCCGTCCCGTGAGGAGAGAAACACACTCACCTGGTCCCCCCCGCCTTTTATAAACCTGTCTTCCCCAGGCTGAAACTGTGGGAAGACATGATCCGGCAGAGGCCCGTTGTTCAGCGCGGTAAGATCGGGGGAGATAAAAAACTCCGACTGAGCACTTTCACTCCCCTTATCGACCACTTCGACAAGGTATTTTCCCCGCGGAACGGGATTTTCGTTATTCCTGCGAAATCCGCTTCCCCCTATCCACAACTCACCGTCTCTGTCGACTTCTCTCCATTCCTCGGAGGTCAGCCTCCACTGCAACTCCTCCTCAGTATGGGTAAGGATTATTTCGTGGATATCACCTGTGCCGTCGTCATCGTCCACCAGCAGGAAAAAGGAGAATTCCTCATGCTGAGCACCGCTTTCCACGTCGCGCACCACATCAAGCTGGTGGAACACATCCAGAATCTTAGGCGGTGAGGTCGAACAGGATACAATCCCCGACACCAGGAGGGAGAACATAATGACCGCGAGGGGGCTATGTTTTTTTTCCATACATCATCTTGTTCACCACCGGGTTTGAATAGGACTCCAAAAGAATTTGTCTCACATCTTTTGAGAGTCTCCTGAATCGCAGAAAAAACATCTGCTTTTCAAACTCGGAATAGCTTTTGTCGAAGAGATCGGTGTTGTGCACCATATCATAGGCGATAAAATTGGTGGACCACAATTTATAGCCCTTTTGAATTCTCTCATCAATAGCGACGGCAAGCTCCTTTTCATCGTTGTATATCGGGTCCAGGGGCTCGCTGAACTTGTAGTGCACCTTTCCCTTGAAGCCCTGAAGCCCCGTGGTAATGCTCAACAGGTCCTCGTATTTTCTTTTTTTATGTTCTCCCCGGGTACGGGTACGATGGATTTCCCAGGCTTTCATACGGTCGCAGGGATCATATTCATAGGAAATTGATACGGGAACAATCTTCAATCTGCCTAAAAAATCTTTGAAGTTGATTTTTTCAGCACGGTAGGCAAAGTGGAGCATCTTCAGAATGGCGGGATTGGTCACATCCATACCATCCTTCGATCGGCCGGCACTCTGGGCTATCCAGATGGACTCCCCCCCCTCTACGGTCCTTCTAATATAGGTGGATAATCTCATGCTCTCATAAAACTGGGCCCGAGAGGTCAGATTGCGTTTTACAATAACGCCGCGATTTACCCTGATCAGGTCCGCGATCGCGTCACTGATCAGGAGATTGTCGCCGAAGGCGACCTGGGCCATGGCAAGCTTGTTCTTGTTGAGAATATAGTCAAGCAAGGCGGGATCAAGCACTATATCACGGTGATTTGAAATAAACACATAGGCTTCGCCGTGTTTCAGATGCTCCTCTCCCTCATAGGTCAGGCCGCTGCTGGTCTTTTTCACCATGGGGTGCAGGAGGGTATCCACGATGATCTTTCTTTGAAAATTCTCCACTGTCTGGATATTCTTGAGCTTTATGCCCAGGTAGAGTTTTAGGATCCTGTCCAGTAAGGGTTGTAAAACCCGGGGGGTTTTGGGTAGAAAAACCGTTCTCAGTCCGGAAATAAGCCACTTGTTGTTCCAAAGCCTCTTGAGGACTTCGGCGACCTCTTCATCCCTGTATGGCCGAATATCATCGAAGTTGTTGTCTATTTTCATAAAGCTCCCTCAGCTATTTTCAGTATGGAAAGTGTAAAGCACTTTCCATACTGAAAATGCCTCCAACCGATGAGAAAATGCATTTTTTCTAAGCCTTTGATGCAAATTCTCATTTTAGAAGCTTTACAAAGCTTCTAAAATGAGAATTGCTGAAGCTCCCTGAGTCATAAGCATAGCGCATTGTGCAGTGAAAAGTAAAGAGTTTCCCCGACATTGGTTCCCACACATTCACAACTCAGCAGGGAAGAATCGGCGGAAAATCAGAATCACA
>CAZJIN010000370.1:0-3575 GCA_964545955.1 uncultured Sediminispirochaeta sp. | reverse complement strand
TACTATCGCAGTCGCCTTGTTGGCGGCTGTTCTCACCTTTATTCTTGCCCTTGAAGGAGAAGAGGAGACAATGGTTCCAAACCTGAGGGGTATGGAACTCCCGAACGCCGTTATTGAGCTTCAGGACAAGGGACTCTACGCGACTGTACAACTGCGTTTTTCCGACAGGTTTTCCGATAGGGGTACCGTATTGGAGCAGGAGCCGCTTCCAGGCGTAGTGGTAAAGGCGAAAAGTGAGGTTCTTCTACGGGTCAGCAAGGGAGCCGCCGTTGAGAAGCTCGATGACTATGTCGGGTGGAATATTCAGGAGCTCGAAAGTCATCTTAAAAGCCTTGAATCAGCCCTCGGTCCATTTCTCAAGCTGAAAAAACCATATATTCGAGTGAACGATGAGACTCCTTCCGGAACTATCCTTGAACAAAAACCGAAACCGGGAACCGAACTCAGCGTTCTTACCGAGCTTGAACTGGTTGTCAGCAAAGGCCCCGAAGGCCAGGTCACGGAGGTGATGGATTACGTCGAAATGCCATGGCGTAAAGCCCTGCACAGCGTCGTCGATTCGGGAAGCCCCTTTGTATTCACCGTGACCCGTCAGGAAGAAGGGGAGAGCGGCACAGTCGTTTCCCAGAGCCCCCAGGCGGGCAGGGAAGTACCGGTGGAGACCCTGCGGCAACTCCTGCTTAAAGCCCCTGATGATTTGGAAGAAAACTACCAGTTTGGAATGATCGAGCGCGACCTTCCCGACTATCCGGTGCCGGTTCCGATTGTTGTTGAGCTTATTCGCCCCTCCGGCGAGATCGAAGAGCTTATTTCCTTCAGCCACAAGGGCGGCCTTCTCACCATACCCTTTGTTGAAGAGGAGGAATCGACAATTCTGGTAAAGGTTGATGATGAAGAGGTGGTTCGCCTAAAGGTTTCAAAACCCGGCCTTGACTAGTTCTTCAGGTTTCGGGGCCAGGGCATTTTCGTCAGAAAAAAACTCAAAATCCCTTGCTGGGGGCGACGCTTTTCCTTCTTCTCATCCGGTGTGACCTCTTTACGACCTCTTTACGAATTGCCCGTCCGTCTTGACAGAAAGGGGATTATCCTCTACCATTTTTCATAATCGCGGGCGTGGTGAAGTGGTATCACGGAAGCTTCCCAAGCTTCAGTTGGGGGTTCAATTCCCCTCGCCCGCTTTTTTATAAAAGTCTTTGCCCCCAGCAGTTTCCTCCAATCGTTATCCTCAGCTTTTTTACCCTCAGATTCACAGTATTCGAAAGATATTAAACCTACAAACTAGTCATCCTCGGGAGAACTACTGATGCCCGAGTGATGCTCGGTGCTGACCGAGGAACACAAAAACATTCTCCGATAAGGATCAATTTATAGAAGATCTTGTCATAATATAAACACTATGTTAATATAATAACATAAATTTAATTATAAAAGGAGAAAGTAAAGTATGGAAATTTATGGTTGGTCGGCATTGCTACCTCCTGTCCTGGCCATAGTACTTGCAGTTTGGACAAGGCAGGTAATTGTATCTCTTTTTCTTGGGATATGGGCCGGGGCAACGATAATCGCCGGTTGGAACCCGATCGTGGGGCTTCTGGATTCTTTTACCACACATCTGGTTGCGAATTCACTGGCGGATAGCTGGAACATAGGTCTGATTTTGTTCTGTCTTGTCGTTGGGGGGATGGTCGGAGTCATTGGAAAACTTGGTGGTACCAAAGCGATTGCCCATGCAGTGGTAAAAAAGGCGAAGTCTTCGAGAACAACCCTTTTGTCTACCGTCCTTCTGGGGATCATCATGTTTTTTGATGATTACGCGAATACTCTGATCGTGGGAAATACAATGCGACCCATTACGGATGAAGAGAATATTTCGAGGGAAAAACTGGCGTACATTGTGGATTCCACCGCGGCTCCCGTAAGCTCCATGGCCCCTGTTTCCACTTGGATCGCCATGGAACTGGGACTGATCGCCGCGGGGCTTCAAAGCATCAACGTTGAGGGAAACAGCCTGATGGTGTTCTTTCAGACTGTACCGTATCGGTTTTATTCCATCTTCGCGATTGCCCTTGTAATTATCCTTATTATAACAAGAAAGGATTACAGCCTGATGTATAGGGCGGAGCTGCGGGCCCGAAGCACCGGGCAGGTTGTGGAACCGGGAACAAATCCGATGATCGTTGAAGATCCGGACATAATGCCCGATGAAGGTGTGGCAGGTTCAGTATGGGACGCGGTTATCCCTATCGGCTTATTTATATTGGTTACGGTTTTCGGTCTGTACTACAACGGATATGAAGAGGGCAAGAGCATCATAGAAGCGTACGGTGACGCGGATGCTTCGGTAGTTCTGACCTGGGCATCTTTCCTCGGTTCCATCATTGCGATTATCATGGGGCTCCTGAAAAAGGTCTTTTCACTGAAGTCGGCCATGGACGCATGGGTGGGCGGAATCAAATCGATGCTTGTGGCGGTCATTATTTTAAGTCTTGCCTTTACACTGAAGAGCGTCATCTCCGAGATGCAACTGGCGGAATGGTTGGTAGCAGTCACCGAAGGTATTCTGACGGGGCAGATTCTTCCCCTGATCGTGTTTCTTGTGGCAATGATTATCGCCTTTGCCACGGGTACCTCCTGGGGCACGAATTCGATCCTTATGCCGCTGGTGATTCCCATTGCAGCAGGTGTATCGGGAGTTGAGGGCGTGCTGACTCCGACGATTATCGCATCCATCGGCGCGGTTCTCACCGGTGCGGTATTTGGTGATCATTGTTCACCAATTTCTGACACCACGATTCTCTCTTCGATGGCTTCCGGATCCGATCACATAGCCCACGTGCGAACACAGGTTCCCTATGCCGTCACCGCCGCCCTTGTAGCCGCGATATTCGGTTTTATCCCCGCCGGATTCGGTGTCCCTTCATGGATCCTCCTTCCGGTTGGTATCGCTGTACTTGTGGTTTTCGTAAAAATTGTGGGAAAACGGGTTGAAGACGCTGTTCCCGCCTGAAGGTATTAGTATATTGTAATTATGGGGTTCCGGTAGAATGCCGGAACCCCATGTATCATATGGCTATTCAGGAAGGAGGCTCTGATGGAATGGAAAGAGAAGTTTGAAAAAGGTCTTACCCAGGGAGTTGACTCATCAAAGCGCTTTTTAGAGGGGGCAAAAAAACAGGCTAAAAAGATTGGTGAGCAGAGTGTCCTCTCCCTTGAGATAAAACAACTTGAGGCAAAGAACAAAGAACAGATGCTTGCCCTTGGTGAGCGGGTCTACCAAATGCTTGTTCTGGAAGATCGCTCGACGGTTTCATCGAAAAGCAGCGGTGTAAAGGAGCTCATCAACGAACTCGAGGATATTCGCTCCCTTCTGGAAACAAAACGCGCGGAAATGAAGCGTGAGGATGAGAAAAAATCTTCCGAAAGCGGTTGACAATTTCTTCCAATATCTATACATTACCTTTCACCGATTGAGCATACTTCTGAAGCTATTCAGCCAGTGTCGATCGGTATTGTAAATCTTTGACAAATCAGCAGAAAGCCGTTGACACGAGCTGGAGAGATTTGTTATAAAGGCT
>CAZJIN010000369.1:0-3582 GCA_964545955.1 uncultured Sediminispirochaeta sp. | reverse complement strand
AAGTTGAGGAAATGGATTCAGACAAGTTGGGGAAACTTCTTCTGGCGTGGAACACCATGTTCTTTGCCCTCACCCGTGAGGAATATGATCACTCTGATGAAGCGATGCCTTTTATTGGGATTAGAAGCTTCATGAAGAGCCTGAGGGAGATTTTCAGCACGAGGGATTTTCGGATATTCATCGGGAGTGACTTCAGCTACTTCGCGGTGGTGACGGCGCTTTCCTTCTACGGGAATTACGCGAAGGACTACGGAGGGATATCCGAGGAACTTGTGGCGGGCGTCTTTGTCGCCGTTGCCTATGGGGGAGGTATTGTCGCGCAGGTGATTTTCGGCTGGCTCAACCTCGGATCCCTGAAGTCCAAGTTTATCGTCTCGAAGGTCCTGGCTCTCTTCGGAGTTCTTCTGCTCATTCCCGGCCGTTCGATGGTCCTTTTTCTCTTCAGTGCCGGATTGCTGGGCTCCTCCCGTTCCCTCCGGATGCTGATCTACCCGCCCGCGGTCAAGGCGATCGCCGAGACCAGGGATACCACCCCCCATTTTGCCTTGATTGCCCTCATGGAAATGCCCTTCAGCGCGGGGCTGCCCCTGGTATCGGGATTTTTTCTTGACCAGTTCATACCTCTTGGCGCGAACAGTTACAGGATCCTCTTTCTCGTACTGGCGATTCTCCTGCTGACGGGACTGGTTTTTGCCATGAAGCTGAGGTTCGGAGGGGGAGAGAAGTCCTAGAAGGGGGAATTTTTCCCGAACGGTTGGGTTCTCTAGTTTATCGTGTTCGCGGGCTGATAAAGGTTCGCTGGCTGATAAAAAAGTCACCTAAGTGTTGCCCGTGTCGAGTTCGGCACCGGCAATGATCGAAGCCGCCGCTCTCATGGCGTTGACGTGGAACTCTGATAAAAGTTTAACTAAGGATGAATTAAAAAAAATTGTGGATGCAACATTCAAATTAAAGGATGATAAACAACGTCGTAAATTGATGAATCCTCTACTTGGTTTAGATTTCATAGTTACTGGTATGATTCGAATTGTCTGTTCTTTTTTCTTAGTGGTTTATACTGAACCAATAAAGCACTTTCTTGTCCAACGTTTACCAAATGTATTTCAACCTTTATCATTAGTTGTGCTGCTACAAGGAACTGCTTTTGTAATTATTCTTTGGACAATTATATCTGCTGTAAAGTGTGGGAATCAATTATCAAGAAGACATATTTATAAACGGTTAAAGATGATTTTAAACAACTAGGCAAAACTTTCTCGCGGCAGTAAAGCCATTCACGATGTCCAGCTTCTTGAAGCGTTAAAGCTTATTAAAATGACTTGACAGTGCCCATAGTCTCCGCCGAAAATAAACGAGGTATATAGGAAGCGAACAAGGGGGCAGTATGGCGCACCGTACATTGAAAAGCGGTTATTCGAGTTTCAGTGAGAGATTGAACCGGTTTCCTCAAGGGGCGCCAGCTTCCGAGCTGCTGTTTAAAATTTTAAAGGTTCTGATCTCGGAGAAGGAAGCGGACCTTCTGTCCACCCTTCCGATAAAGCCCTTCAGCGCAGTAAAAGCGGCCTCGATCTGGAAGTTGAGCGAGGCGGAGGCCCGAAATGTACTGGAAGAGCTTGCCTCTCGGGCGGTGTTGGTCGATATCGAGCAGCACGGCGAGGTAAAATACACGCTTCCGCCTCCCATGGCCGGATTCTTCGAGTTCTCAATGATGCGCTACCGCAAGGATATTGATCAGAAGGAGCTGGCCGGACTCTTCTATCAGTACATGAACGTGGAGGAGGATTTTATACGTGAGCTCTTCACCAACGGCGATACACAGCTCGGGCGCGCCTTCGTGCATGAGCCGGCACTCGGTGATGATGACTCACTGCATGTGCTCGACTATGAACGGGCATCGGAAGTCATAAAGACAGCCTCCCACATGGGTGTCGGGGTATGTTACTGCCGTCACAAAATGGAGCATATGGGCCGTGCCTGCGATGCCCCGATGGATATCTGCATGACCTTCAACACCTCGGCGGCGTCCCTCATAAAGAGCGAGTTTGCCCGATCGGTTGATGCGGTGGAGGGGCTTGAGCTCCTTGAAGAGGCCTACGAGAACAACCTGGTACAGTTCGGTGAGAACGTGCGGGAGAGGGTCAACTTCATCTGCAACTGCTGCGGCTGCTGCTGTGAGGCGATGATCGCACAGAGGAAGTTCTCCGCTCTCAACCCCATCCACACCACAAACTTTCTCCCCAGGCTTGATGCCGCCACCTGCACGGGCTGTGGCAGGTGTGTCTCCGCCTGCCCGGTGGAAGCCAAGAGCCTGGTCTCCGCCAATGACCCGCACAGACCGAACCGCAAGAAAGCGGAGCTCAATACCGATATCTGCCTCGGCTGTGGTGTCTGCGCGCGGGCCTGCCCGGAACCAGCGATTCAGCTCGTGCGCCGGGACCGGCGGGTCATAACGCCGATCAATACCGCACACCGGGTGGTTTTGATGGCTCTAGAGCGGGGGAATCTGCAGGATTTAATATTCGACAATAGGGTACTCTTTAGCCATCGTGCCTTGGGCGCCCTTTTTGGTGTGATTTTCAAGCTGCCACCGGTGAAGCAGCTTCTGGCTTCGAAGCAGCTCAACTCCAGGTACCTCGAGGGGATGATGAGAAAGCTATAGAACCGGGGGCTGAAAAAAAGCCCTGTACCGCGTTCCTGCAGCTGCATCGGCTCCCCGATCAGCCGGGGTACCTGGTATCGGCGTGAATGTTCAAACGGTTCAAGTGGTATCACTTTGATATATTCGCCTGATACATTCGCAAGCCGGAGGAACAAAAGGGCTCGAAATCCGCGGTGTTCCCCGTGGCGAGGTCTGCACCGGTAATGATTGACGCCGCCGCTATCATGGCGTCAACGCGGAGGGTGCGTTTTCTTCCCGTGTTGTTGAAAAGTCTTGATGCCTCCGTAGCCTGATCCCTTGTATAGGGCAAAATTCTCTCGTTGAGGTAGGAAGCCACCACCATGACAGCCTCGTCGTCCACGGGTCCACAGAGAAACTCATACCAGTTCACGGAGGAGGTACAGAGATCCTCCCCCGAACGGATCCATTGCATCACCTGCTCTGCCTCATCCGTACCCGGCACGAGAGAACGGATGAGATAGTTCGTATCGAGAAGAATCATCCCCTTCGGCCCCAGGAGGAGCGATTCTCCGCCACTTCATTGAGATACGTATCGGCCCTGTCCGGATCAAGCCCTCCTGCAAGGTGGTAACGTTGAAGACGGTCGAGGCGGGCATGAGTCTCCCCATCAACCTCGATCTCCATCTTCGATAGGGCTCGTCGAACCACCTCCGCCTGAGATATTTTCAAGAGTTGGGCGAGCTTCCCGAGCCTTCGGATTGTTTCTTCATCCAGGGCAAAACTGGTACGCCTGTTCATATGTGCCATACCATAAGTATGTACCATAACAATGGGGGTGTCAAGTACGCCGGTGGTTCGATCTATATCAAGACACAAGGGGATTCTTCACCGTGAGCCCGGGAAATCTGGAAAAATCCCGGTCCGTCGTCCATAGCTCGTCGACCCCATGGGACAGGCAGATT
>CAZJIN010000368.1:0-3586 GCA_964545955.1 uncultured Sediminispirochaeta sp. | reverse complement strand
ATTTGGGAGAGTAGTACCTCAACTTCCGCTTTCTTGCCGGCTTTCTGTTCTTTACCTGAGTATTCCTTTTTCTCCTTCTGTAAGGTCTTCGGATCGGGGGTGTCCCTGTCCATATAGTGCGACGCGATCCTGCCGCCGACCTTTTTGAGTTCGTTCATCCGTAGTGCGGATTTGTCACTGTCTATCCCTGAGGTACGTTCCATGGCCAGTTCCCAGGCCGACTTGATTTCTCCCATAATAAAACTCCTTCTCCTGAAATATACCCATGAAGAGAGAGAAGGGCAACACAACATATCAGAATTGCTGGGGCAACAGGAAAAATTCATTCGGAGCAATGGTCAGATCCCTTCAAGCACTTAAAATAACGCACTAATTATGATTTATATAGTGAACCATTCACCTTTACGCTGTATAAAATATTTCATATACTAATAAAAATTTGGTAAAAACAAGACCTGGGAGTTGCATATATGAAGGATCGTGTACAGTTTACCATCGATGGAAAAGAATATTCCGCACCCCGCGGGTCAAATCTCCTCACCATCGCCAGAGAAAACGGTATAGACATACCCGGGCTTTGTTATATGGAAAAACTCACCTCTACCGGTTCATGCCGTATGTGTATTGTGAAGATAGAAGGACGACGAGGTCTTGTAACCGCTTGTACCACCGGAGTTGAGGAGGGCATGCAGGTTATTTCGAGGGATGAGGAGATAGAGGAGTACCGCCGTACTACCCTCGACTTGCATCTGGCGGAACACAACTATGACTGTCCAGTCTGTGAAGCAAATGGTGAATGTGAGCTGCAGGACCTGGCTTTCAAATATGGGATCGGAGTGGAACAGAATCGTCAATTTCCACCTCTTTTCAAGAAGGGTTCAACGGAACTTCGGCTTCCGGTGGACAAAACGAGTCCGGTCCTCGTCTACGATGCCACCCGATGTATCCGCTGCGGAAGGTGTATCAGGGCATGTGAAGAGATCCAGGGGAAAAACGTCCTTTCCTTTGTCCATCGTGGGTTTCAGACCTTTGTTTCACCGGAATTCGGAAGTTGGAAAGGTTCCAGCTGCGACGGTTGTGGTGAATGCGTACAGGTCTGCCCCACCGCGGGACTGGTAGAGAAGCCCATGGATACACCGTTCCGAGCCTTCGAGTTCGACCGCAAGGTCAGGACAACCTGTGTGTACTGCGGGGTGGGCTGTCAAATGGATATGTGGGTGAAAAACGACAAGGTTATCAGAATACGGGGAGCGGAGGTTCATCCCAACTATGGACGATTATGCGTCAAAGGGCGTTTCGGGTATGAGTTTATCAGCAGCAATGAACGCCTGACCCATCCTCTGGTGAAGAAGAATGGCGAATTTGTCAAAGTCGGCTGGGATGAAGCCCTCGATGTGGTAGCCCGGAAGTTCAAAACTATCAAGAAGGAATATGGACCGGATGCTCTGGCCGGTCTCTCCTCTGCCAAATGTACAAATGAGGAGAACTATATTTTTCAGAAGTTTGTGCGGGCAGTCTTCAAAACCAACAATGTAGATCACTGCGCCCGTCTCTGTCATGCGCCCACGGTTGCCGGCTTAAATGCCGCCTTCGGATCGGGGGCGATGACCAATTCGATACCCGAGCTGGCGAAGGCCGACTGTATTCTGGTGACCGGTTCGAATGTGACCGAAACCCACCCGGTTACCGCCACTTATATAAAAAACGCCGTATCCAAAGGGGCCCGACTCATCGTGGTTGATCCACGCAGAATAGACCTGGTTGACCAGGCCGATATATGGGTTCGTCAGAACTCCGGCACCGATGTGGCATGGATAAACGGGCTCATCCATGTGATTATAGAGGAGGATTTGCTGGATCGGAAATTCATTGAAAAGCGGACGGAGGGATTTAAAGAGGTCCGTAAGCTGGTCAAGGAGTATACCCCTGAGAGGGTTGAGGAGATCAGCGGAATCCCGGCGGAGAAGATCCGTGAGATCGCGCGTATCTATGCCGGTCCCGACAGCTCCTCCATCGTATATGCCATGGGAATCACCCAACACACCACCGGAACAGACAATGTCCTTTCCCTGGCGAATCTTGCCATGGTGGCTGGTCAGATCGGTCGGCCCTCAACCGGGGTTAATCCCCTGCGAGGGCAGAACAACGTGCAGGGTGCCGGCGATATGGCGGCATTGCCTAACATTTTTCCCGGCTATCAGAAAGTAACGGATGAGGAGAGTCGCAAAAAGTTCGCCCGGGAGTGGAATGTCGATTCCCTTCCCGGGGAGATCGGACTGACCGTCACGGAGATCATGAATGCGGCTCTGGACAAAAAGATCCGTGGACTCTACATCATGGGGGAAAACCCGATGTTATCAGACCCCAATCTCCGTCATGTGGAAGAATCCCTGGAGGCCCTCGATTTTCTCGTGGTTCAGGATATTTTTCTCAGCGAGACCGCCCGGTACGCGGATGTGGTGTTTCCCGCCGCATCCTTTGCTGAAAAGGACGGGACCTTCACCAACAGCGGACGTACGGTTCTTCGGGTACGACGTGCGGTAACTCCACCTGGCCTGGCTATGGCCGACTGGCGTATCCTCTGTGACCTGGCTGGAAGAATGGGGTATTCCATGCACTATGAAAAGGCCTCTGAAATAATGGATGAAATAGCAAGGGTAGCGCCCATCTACGGCGGTATCAGTTATGATCGCCTGGAGCATGAAGAACTCCACTGGCCCTGTCCTACGCCGGACCATCCCGGGACACTTTTCCTGCATAAAAAAGAGTTCACCAGGATAGGCAGGGGCAAATTCCACCCCGTGGATTTTATCCCCCCCGCGGAGTTGCCCGATCGCAGCTATCCCCTTGTCTTGTCCACGGGACGGATGTTGTACCATTATCACACCGCCACGATGACCCGACGATCCACACCGTTGAACAAATTCGCTAAAGATGCCTATGTAGAGATACACAGTGACGATCTGGATGAGATTGGGGCCTGTAACGGATGTCGTGTGCGGGTGATCACCAGGAGGGGTGATATAGAGATCTTCGCGCGGAAGAGTGAGAGAGTGCCGGTTGGTACGGTGTTTATTCCCTTTCACTTCCATGAATCACCGGCAAATCGTCTCACCAATGATGTGATTGACCCGGTGTCAAAGATCCCGGAGCTCAAGGTCGCCGCCTGTCGGATAGAAAAGATGGAATAGAAAAGATGGAGCAAAAGCCCGAACACCTCCTCGCGGGGATACTCGCGGGAGGGCAGAGTCGCAGACTGGGGACCGACAAAGCCCTTATCAGGTGGAACAATCGCACCCTCCTGGAGTGGTCCGCCCTCCGGGCGGAAGCTTTGACCGGGGATATCTTGATTCTCGCCAAGGAGGAAAAACCCTATGCCTCTTTCGGGTACCCGGTTTTGACCGACCTGTCGAGTGTCGTGACCCCCCTCAGCGGTATTCTTTCCGTAACCCCCTTTGTGAGGGATTGGCTGCTGCTGTTGGCCTGTGATATAGTCATTTTTTCAGAAGAACTACTGAAGATCCTCTGGGAACATCGGCAGCCCGGACGCGCGGTAGTAGTGAAGTCTGATGAGGGGCTGCAGCCT
>CAZJIN010000367.1:0-3598 GCA_964545955.1 uncultured Sediminispirochaeta sp. | reverse complement strand
GGCAGCCTCTCTTAAATACATTGCCCACCAGGGACACGGCGCCCTGATTTATCTGAAGCAGGAAGGCCGTGGAATCGGTTTGCTGAACAAACTCAAAGCCTACTCCCTACAGGACGAAGGTCTAGATACCGTGGAGGCAAACGAGTTCCTCGGACTTCCGGCGGAAGCGCGGGATTATACCGTTGGAGCGGCAATAATTCGCGCGCTTGGAATAAAAAGCATTGTACTTCTTACCAATAATCCGGATAAAGTTAAAAAATTAGAAAAACAGAGAATAAAAATCGAAAGGCGCGAGCCGGTTGTGATAGAACCGAACCAATACAACCGGTTTTATCTGGAGACAAAAAAACAACGCATGGGCCATCTCTATTGAACCTGTAATCCGGCTCACTCCTCCACCCTACATCCCCCCGCCTCGGATGTGATTAATCGAGATCTTTTGGAAACCGAAGGGTAAACAGGGGGGAGGGCCTTCGTTCCACCTCCAGAGTACCTTTCAGCTGCTTTACCAGGGTGGAGATCAGGAGAAGACCCAGGGTCTCTGCATTCCCGATATCAAGATCTTCAGGAAAAGGATTACCGTTATTGGAAAGATTCACAGTATAATCACCCCCCGGGGTCTCCTTCATTTCAATGGAAAAACGGGGCGGCTCCGTAGCAGTGAAACCATGCTTCACGGCATTGGTTGCGATCTCATTTACTATAAGCCCGAGGGGTACGAGAATCCGCGTTCCCGTATGGATTCCCTCTATATGGTTCTCTATCAAAACCCCTCGATTCGTGTACGAATAAAAAATCTGCTCGAGAAGTTCCTGCAGGTAATCCCCCACATCAATTTCGCTCGTCAGATCCCTTCTGGAAAGTTTTTCATAAATAATCTGTATCGTATCTATCTGATGCTTGATATCCGATAAGTCACATTCTATCTCGGAATTCTTCAGGGAGACAAGGGAAGAGATCATGTTGAGGTTATTTTTAGTTCGATGGTTGAGCTCCTGGAAAAGAAAATCTTTCTGTTCCAGGGCGAGAGAAAGATTTTCTTCCACCTTCTTTCGTTCGGTAATGTCCTGTACTACACCATTTACCTGCTCGACCGCTCCCTCCGAATTTCGCACAATCTCGGCTATCTCGTGAACATATCGTATCTCACCGTCGGGCTTTATAATCCGATGTTCGATATCCATGTCCCGTTCTTCATTGAGAGCCTTCTCTCTCTCCGCCACAAAATCATCCAGGTCTTCGGGATGGATGAGGGATTCAAAACTTTCAACACTCAAGGAAAAAGAGCCGGGCTTCTGTCCAAAAATTTCATACACTTCCTCCGACCAGGTCAGCTCGTTTATTTCCATATACCAGTCCCAGTGGCCTGTGTTCGCCAACTTCTGAGCGTTCTGCCTCCGCTTCTCACTTCTCCTCAATGCCGATTCGGCCCTCTTACGATCGCTCACATCCTGGATAACCCCGGTAACTTTCAGGGGAGCACCATCTGTATCCCGCTCCAGCTCAGCCACTGAGGCGATGGTTTTGCGTTCTTTTGTATCATTCGTGGTGATCTCAAATTCCAGATCGTACTCTGCACCCTTTTCTATCAAATCAACCAGAGCCTGGTGTACTTTATCCCTCTCGGATATACAACTCTCCACATCCTCCGTGGTGAAGTTTTCAGCATTGGGATCGAAGCCGTAGATCCTTTTTGCCTCCTCGGAACCCCAGAACTCGGTAGTCTGAATGTTGTACTCCCAGTTCCCTACCCGTCCCAGACGCTGAGCCTTACGATACCTTTCCGCATTTATCTTGAAACCCGCTTCGGCCTTCTTGCTCTTGCTCAGATCATTGTGGATAACGAGTAAGACAGGCTTTCCATCATAGGTGATCACCGACGTACGGGCTTCAACCCAGACAACAGATCCATCGCATTTCACGTGCCGGTACTCGATAGGAGGATACAGGATCCCGCTCTCCAGGGTGTTCGAAAGACTTTCCACCTGTTTCCGATAGGTGTGTGCAACAAAATCGCGATCATCAGGATGAATACGATCGATCATGAACTTCATACTCACCAGCTCGGCTTCTTCCGCTGAGCAACCGATCAACCCGATGGCGGTGGAGTTTATATACACTATATTGTTATCCTGAATTACGGTAATACCCACACCTGCGGATTCGGCGAGAGCACGAAAGTTGCTCTCCTTTTCTCTATACAGCTGCTCGGATAGAAACAATTCAGTCAATTCCGATGTAATCGTAAGGATTGTCCTGTGCTCATTCTCTACTATGGGAATAAAAATATTCTGAAAATACCTTCCATCGCGTTCATCTACAAAGCGCTGTATACTTTTTGTCTCGAAAGCCTTGAGGCCATAAGCCTCCCGCTTTCTGAAAATTTCCGGTGGAAGGATGTCGGTGATTTTCAGGCCCTCCACCTGACCCGATGTTATACCCAGGCTCTTTTCCATCGCGGGATTGCAACTGAGAATCTCATAGGTTTCTGCCTCGACTTCCATGATTAGATTAGGGGCGTTGTCAAATATTCGCCTGTATCTTTCTTCACTCTCCCGCAACAGCTTTTCAGTCTTTTTTCGCTCCCTGATATCCCTGGCAACGCCGAAGAGATACTTCTCTCCATCCAATCGGAAGAATATACCGTTCACTTCAACGGGGATGATTTCTCCATTCTTGTGTTGGTGAATTGTCTCGAAGAGCAGGGTGGTGTTACCGGGTTTGTCCCGCCAGAATTCAATGAAGTTTTTCGACGGGTAATTGAGATCAATATCATCGATCGTGAGCTCCAACAATTCAGAACGGGTATATCCGATCATCTCGGTGGCTACCCTGTTCACATTCAGAACCTTTCCCACCTCGTTGAGGAGATACACCGCATCAATACTGTTCTCCATCAGGTGGCTGTACAGGAGTGCCAACTCCTCCTGCTTTGCCTCTGTTTTAATTCTTTCTTCGTTTTCCCTTTGCAATTTCTTATGGGTATCGAAGAGCTCGAAGGCCATGGTTATCGCCTCAATCAGCACGAATCGGCCGGAATTCTTCAAAACATAACCGTATCGAGTGATTTTCTTTACCCGCTCCACATATTCTTTTTCTGCATGGGAGGTGATAAAGACAATCGGCCTGTCGTGAAGGGCAAGGATCCGTCTGGCAGCCTCCGTTCCACTGATACCTCTTCCGAGATCGATATCCATCAGGATCAAGGTTATATCGGGTTCGGCATCCACGGCATCCACCGCCTCCTCGCCGCTGTACACGGTCCGGACCTCGTAGCCTTCGTTTTCAATGATTCGAGACTCATTGAGAGCAATGATTGCCTCATCCTCGACGAGAAGTATCTTTTTCGGCATCACAGGAACCTGATGGTATGTATCATGTGAAAGAAAGTATAGGCATTCCAGATTCTGAATGCAAGTAGACTGTCCCGAAGCTTATGGCACCACTACCGCCTACCTGAGTAGAAGCCCCCTCAACCTCAAGGGCGAACATATTTTTTATCCATACAGGTACTTCGGCCGATACTCCCCACCCCACTTTAGCGGCGTCCTGTACAACCGAAACCAAATCCCCCTGTCCCCCGGACTCAAGGGCAGCA
>CAZJIN010000366.1:0-3599 GCA_964545955.1 uncultured Sediminispirochaeta sp. | reverse complement strand
CCTTTGCGTTCAGGGCCTGCTCTTCATTTTCGACAACCTCAACATCGGAAGCATAACCGGAGAGTGCCCGTATCTCTCCGTGGGTGGCATCACCGACAAGTATTACATGTCGACCTTCCCGACTATATCGATCCACCGTTCTCATAGACTTGAGTACCAGGGGGCAGGTCCCGTCAATTACTTCAAGCCCCTTTTCCACGAGCTTATTGTATATATCCCTTTCCACACCATGGGCTCGAATCACCACGGTCCCATGATCAATATCATCGGTACTGTCGATCTTACCGACCCCTTTCCTCGAAAGCTCTTCCAGGGCTTTACGGTTGTGTATCAGGGGGCCGAAGGTCTTCACTGTTTTGCCGTCCTTTGCCCCCACGGCGGCGAGTTCGGCCTTTCTGATAGCACCCCTGACCCCCATGCAGAACCCCAAGACTTCAGCGCGAATTACTTCTCTCTTCTTCATATATGATCAATATAATAAAAAAAAGACGGTCTTTCCAGCATAGCGATTCCAACCCGCTCAATTCGAAGGCGAAAGTCCAAAGACTTCAACCCACAAATCCGCCGGTTTAGAACGCATGGAAAAACCGTCCTTCCCGTTTCCACACCACCGGACTGTATCCGGTGAGACTCTTTATTTCTTCTTTTTCTTATCCTTTCTCTTTCCCTTGAGCTTGCGTTCGGCAATCGGGATTTCAGCTGGGATTTCGGGTTTTTCCGAATCCTTTTTCTCCACAGACTCGTTAGCCGTACTCGAGGGAAGGGCCTTTTCCTCTGGGGTGTCCCGTTCCGGTTTCAGCGGAAGACCCTTCTTGAGTCTCTTTCTCCTTTCGCTCTTCCTGCGCAAATCAAGCAACACCGGTGAAGCGATGAAAACCGAAGAATATGTACCGACCAAAATACCTACAATAAGGTTCAGGGCAAAATCCTTGATCGTCCCTGTACCGAACACAAAGAGTGCCGTTACCGCAAGAAGGGTGGTCAAGGAGGTGATCAAGGTTCGACTCAAGGACTGGGTAATACTGGTATTGATAATATCCTCAATATCCCTCCCCTGTAGAAGCCCTTCATTTTCACGGATCCGGTCAAACACCACTATCGTATCGTTGAGTGAATATCCGATGATGGTTAAAACGGCGGCTATGGTTGTTGTCGATACTTCAAGCTGTGTAGCCCCTATGAATCCAAGCATTATCAGCACATCATGGGCCAAAGCGGTAATTGCCGAGAGGGCATAGCCGAATTTGAACCGAAACCAGATGTAGAGAAGTATCAACACGAGGGCCAGGAGGGTCAGAGAAACCGACTGTTCCGCGAGACTTCTGGAAAAACGCGGTCCCACGTATTCGGACTGCTTGATCACCACCGTTCCGGTACCGAAGGCGGCCTCGAGCTGCTCACGAATATCAGCCTCCAGCCGGTCCTTTTCATCACCGGTGGGATCCTCCAGCCTTATCAGAAACTCCTGATTGACAGGATCCCCCACCACCTGCACTCGGGGTGTGCCTAGATTCTTAAAAGATTCCCGCAATGTTTCTATCGTGATGTAATTATCTCCGCCACGGTTGCTCACATTGACCAGAACCGGGGTCTCACTCAACTCCTGAGGGTATTTCAGCCCCGTCACTATCCTGAGACTCTCAGTCCCTTCATTCATCATCAATTCTGTTTGAGTTCCTTCAATTTCCTGAAGGGCGGTGGTAAGTTCACCGATAGTTTCGTACTGTTCCAGGGGAAAGGAGTAAGAATTCACCCCTTCCTCACTTCGAACTTCCACAACCATGTTGTTATTCTCTACATTGATGGTAACATCGTCATCACCGTTATAGAGAACGGAAAAACCAACCGGTGCTACTTGTACCCGCTGATTGAGACCTGCCTGGAAATCAATTCCCAGGTTGAACCCTCCCTGCATCGATACGGCCGCCATTCCCGCGATAATCAATACGACGGAAACGACAAACATTATATAGCGAAGTTTTGTGAATCTTATTACTTTCTTCATCGGTTCCTCCAGGCTATAGTCAGTTTCTTTGCCCTTAACTGCTCCACACCAAAGTCAAAAATGAGCCTGGAAACAAAGAGTGAGGTAAACATGGAACTCACTATTCCAACGGCCAAAGTGTTGGCAAATCCCTGAACAGGTCCGGACCCAAGCTGTGATAATACCAGTGCTGCAATAAATGTGGTGATATTAGCATCCACAATAGTCCAAAAAGCCTTTCTGAAACCCGCCTTCACGGAAGCATCAGGGCTCTTTCCCAGCCGGTATTCTTCTTTGATCCTTTCAAAAATGATAACATTCGCGTCCACCGCCATACCGACGGTCAGAATCACACCGGCAATACTAGTCAGGGTCAGGGTCAAGTTAAAGGCGGAGAGAATCGCAACGATAAATACAAGATTCAGTATCAACGCGATATCGGCTATCAATCCCGCCCAGAGATAGTAGATAAGCATAAAAATAATAACCAGAATAAATCCGAGGGTAATTGCCTGGATCCCCCTTCGCACTGAATCTTCTCCCAGGGACGCACCGACCGCCTGCTGGTTGTTCACCTTCAAGTCGACGGGTAGCGCGGCTGTTCGAAGGACAAGGGCCAGATCATTCGCCTCGTTACGGTCAAACCCCGTCATCTGCACGCGATCACGAATCGGCTCGGAGATCCGGGCCATTGATTTCACCTTGTCATCGAGAAGAATAGCCAGAGTCTCCCCCTGGTTGGCTGAAGTCAATTTGTAAAAAATATCTCCACCCTGCCGGTCAAGGGTAAAGTTGATAACCGGCTTGTTGGTGATGGGATGCTGGCCCACCGTGGCATTCTGGATATGGTTTCCGTTGAGACCTATCTCTTCCTCCACTACAACATAGCGTTCGAGTTGATCAATCCCATACTGGTCCTTCGAATAAAACCCACGGATAACCAGTCCTGTTGGCACAAAATCAGGCCTCCGTATACGGCCTCTCTCGGTATACACCTCAGTCGGATGCTCAATAAAATAAGAAGCAACTTCCTGACTCACTTCCTGATCGACAATATGAAAGTTTAGCGACCCCTTGCCCATCAGGAAAGAATTGACCCTTTCGGGGTCCGCAGCTCCCGGTATCTCAACGGATATCTGGTTCTGCCCCTGTCGCCTTATCTCAGGTTCGGTGACGCCGAATTTGTCGATCCGGTTTGTGAGGATCTCCATGGCCCGGTTTACCGCCTCCTGCTGATCCGCTGAAGACGGCTCCCGGTCCAGTCTCTCTTCGAGACTCGCCATATCCGCTTCAAGGAGGATACGCATTCCACCGGACAGATCAAGACCCAGTTGAAGCACACTGCTCCCCTGTTCCTTGAGGTCCATCAGTGTCTTGCGATGTTTGGCCTCCAGAACCTCAAATGCATCAGCTTCACTATCAAAAGCCTTGAGAATGGCCTCGACCGTCCATCGGTCGGGTAGTTCTCTCCCATCGATCTCGTACTGTTCTACGGAAGTATCGATAAGGTGCTGATATCCTTCTGTGATTTCCTGGTCGGGATCCTTCTCGACCATCTTTTTCAGTTGCTCAAGCTCGTTTGCAGCCTGACCTCGGGCATATTCCCGAATCTGGA
>CAZJIN010000365.1:0-3605 GCA_964545955.1 uncultured Sediminispirochaeta sp. | reverse complement strand
AAATACCTGATCTGTAACGCGGACGAAGGGGATCCCGGCGCGTTCATGGACCGTAGCGTTCTGGAAGGCGATCCCCACAGCCTTATAGAAGGGATGGCTATCGCCGCCTATACAATAGGTGCTCAACGTGGATTCGTATATGTTCGCGCGGAATACCCCCTCGCGGTGGAGCGCTTTGGAAAAGCCCTCGAGCAGGCCCGCGAAGCCGGACTGCTGGGGAAAAATATCATGGGCTCCGGGTTTAACTTCGACCTTGAAATAAGAATGGGTTCCGGGGCTTTTGTCTGTGGTGAAGAAACGGCCCTCATCAACTCAATCGAGGGAAAAAGGGGAGAACCAAGACCAAGACCCCCCTTCCCCGCTCAGAAGGGACTCTGGGGCAAACCCAGTCTCCTGAACAACGTCGAAACCTACACCAATGTCGCCGCCATCATCGACCGGGGCGCCGGTTGGTACAGCTCCTTCGGTACCGAGAATAGCAAGGGAACCAAGGTTTTCGCCCTCGCCGGCGCCATCAACATCAGCGGACTCGTGGAAGTACCAATCGGTACGTGCCTTGGTGAATTGATCTACGATATTGGCGGAGGAATACCCGGAGGCAAAAACTTCAAGGCAGCCCAGATCGGAGGCCCTTCGGGCGGTTGTATCCCCAGGGAATACCTCAACGTACCCCTCGACTACGATACTTTAGCCGAACTCGGCGCGATCATGGGTTCCGGCGGGCTCATCGTTATGGACGAAGACACCTGTATGGTGGACGTGGCCCGGTATTTTCTTGAGTTTGTCCAGGAAGAGTCCTGTGGAAAGTGTACCCCCTGTCGAGTGGGAACCAAGCGTATGCTGGAGATTCTCACAAGGATCACCGAGGGGAGAGGCGAAGAGGGAGATATCGAACGCCTGATCGACCTGGGCAACCAGATCAAGGACACCGCTCTCTGCGGTCTCGGTCAGACAGCCCCCAACCCCGTGCTTTCCACTATACGTCACTTTCGCCATGAATATGAGCAACACATCCGTAACAAGCATTGTGAAGCGGGGGTGTGTGCCGGACTGGTACGCGCGCCCTGTCAGAGCGCCTGCCCCGCGGCGGTGGACGTCCCCGGATTTATCTCCCTGGTCGGGGAAAAAAGATACGCCGAGGCGCTGCGCCTCCATCGCGAGCGAAACCCCTTTGCCGCGGTTTGCGCGAGGGTCTGTTTTCACACCTGTGAGGACAAGTGCCGTCGCGCAAGCACGGACGAGCCCGTGGCCATTCGCGGTATCAAGCGTTTTATGGTGGACCAGGAAGTGACGATACAGTTGCCGGAGGTCCATGAAAACGCCAAAAACGCTAAACGTAAAATCGGTATAATCGGTGCCGGACCGGCGGGTCTCTCCTGCGCTTATTTTCTCGCGCGGCTCGGGTATTCCCCGACGGTGTTCGAAGCCGAATCAAGACCGGGCGGTATGATGGTCCAGACTATTCCCGCCTATCGTCTTCCACGGGAAATTCTCGCCCGGGAAATAAGAATGATAGAAAATATGGGTGTAAAAATCCTCACCGAAAACAAACTCGGCCGGGATTTCAGCCTCAAGGATCTGCGAAATCAGGGCTATGAAGCGGTATTCCTCGGAATCGGAGCACCCGTGAATATGTCGATGGGGATCCCCGGAGAAGAAGCCGAAGGTGTCATTCAGGGAATGGATTTCCTGAGACAGTACAATATTCGCGGTTCAGTACCTGTCGGGAAGAAGATTATCGTCATCGGTGGGGGAAATGCCGCTGTTGATGCTGCGAGAACATCAATCCGCCTTGGCGCCGAGGAGGTTACAATCCTCTATCGACGTACCCAGGAACAGATGCCCGCTTACGCCGAGGAAATTGAAGAAGCCCTGCTGGAGGGAGTCAAACTGAAGACCCTTACCCAACCCATATCCATAGAGAAAAATGGAACCGGCAAGGTAAAGGGCGTCACCTGCGCGTGTATGAAGCTTGGAGAATTCGACCGTAGCGGTCGCCGGCGTCCTACACGGTCCGAACATGACAACTTCGTGGTGGCGGCGGACCAGGTCATCGTTGCCATCGGTCAACAAATCGACCCTGAACAGTTTTCCGGTACCTACGACATTCATATGGGTGAAAACCGTTTTATCAAATCCCATCCTCTTAACGGCCAGACCTCCGTCGACTGGGTCTTCGCGGGGGGTGACGCCGCAACAGGCCCCGTATCGGTTGTATCGGCCATCGCCGAAGGTGAAAAAGCTGCCGTCGGGATTGATGAGTTCTTCACCGGTGAAAAACATGCCTTCTGGCGTGAAGACAAAATTGTCGAAACATCCTTCGATCCCGACGCGGACCCGGTCCCCTATCCGCGGGATAAACTTCCCGTCATTGAGGTGGACCGAAGGAAAAACAACTTTGAGGAAGTGGAACGTAGCTGGTGTGAAAGCGTCGCGATCCGCCAGTGTGAGCGATGTTTGCGCTGTGATTACGGGAAAACCCCGGTAAAAACGGAGAGTGAGGTATGATGAACATAACAATAGACAAAATAAACACTGAGGTCCCCGAGGGAACGACTATTCTTGAAGCGGCACGATCCGTGAATATCGATATCCCCACCCTGTGCTACCTTGAAGGCCTGGCGCCGCTGGGGGCTTGCCGAATGTGCGTGGTTGAAGTGGAGGGCGCAAAAAACCTGGTGGCCTCCTGCTCGACACCGGTACGGGATAAAATGGTAGTGAGAACTAACACCTCCAGGGTGAGAAGCGCCCGAAAGATGGTCCTGGAGCTTCTGCTTAGTGAACATGAGGGTGATTGCCAGTTGTGCGAACGCGGTGATGACTGCGAGCTGCAGGCACTGGCCAACAAGCTTGGGGTCCGTGGTGTCACCTACGCCGGCGGCAAACCGGAACAGGTATTCGACGAAAGCACCCCCGCCCTGATCAGGGATTCGGGAAAATGTATTAAATGCCGACGCTGCATGGAAGTCTGCAAATCCATTCAGAATGTGGGGGCCCTGGCCGCTCAATACCGCGGCTACGCCACCGTAATCGGCCCGGCCTTCGCCCAGGATCTGGACTCGGTGGTCTGCGTGCAGTGCGGACAGTGCGCCGCGGTATGCCCCGTCGGTGCCATCACGGAACGGACCCATATCCCTCAGGTCTGGGCCGCCCTCGATGATCCTCAGAAACATGTGGTGGTCCAAACCGCGCCCGCAATCCGGGCGGCCCTGGGTGAAACCCAGGGGTACGACCCCGGCATCCTCGTCACCGGCAAGATGGTGAGCGCCCTTCGGATGCTCGGCTTCGATGCCGTTTTCGACACAAACTTCGCGGCCGACCTGACCATCATGGAAGAGGGAACGGAACTTTTGACCCGTCTGAAGACGGTTTTAGCCGACAAAAAAGAAGCAGCCCTCCCTCAGTACACATCCTGCTCTCCGGGATGGATTAAATTCGCCGAACACTTCTATCCCGATATTCTCCCGAACATCTCCAGCTGCAAGTCTCCGCAGCAGATGTTCGGTGCAATGGCAAAGACCTACTATGTGGAAGAAAAGGGAATCGATCCCAAAGACATCATTGTAGTATCCGTAATGCCCTGCACCGCCAAAAAATTCGAAGCC
>CAZJIN010000364.1:0-3615 GCA_964545955.1 uncultured Sediminispirochaeta sp. | reverse complement strand
GACCGCTTCTGAAAGCCTCGAGAATGGAGGCAATCAGGGCGAGATTGGCAACTCCATACCCGAAGGCAAAAATAAACCCGTCTTTCATATCCCCCCCGCCTCCTGCTCGGGCGATCAGTGTGGCGATGAACTCGAGGAGGTTCGCGGGGACCAGGATGAGAAGGGCTATCCCGAGTCCGCGAAAGACGATCTTCCAGGGACGGCTGATCATGGGTCTCGCCTTTTTCAATATGAAAACACCGGAAAGGACCGCGAGAAGGCCGACAAGAACCTCAATGAGAAGCATCAGGAGCTCCGGCAGCCCCTCCTGCGTACCCGCAAAAACTCCCCCGGCAGGAGGATGGGCCGATAGAAAGGCGGCAATTCCAACGATACACCCAACAGGAACATGAACCCATCCAAGGATTTTCGAGGGGAGTGCAGTCTTTCGTTTTTTTTCCTTCCCGGCCCGGATGCTTTCCCACAGAAACCGAAGGGGGGCGAATATGGCGAAACCCCAGGCACCTGCATTTATCAGACGATAGAAGAGAATTGAACGTGGTATTTCCTGAATACGGAGGTATACCCCGAGAAGAGAAGAGACCCCCATCAAAGTAAGGGCTCCCACCAGAAGGACCACCGGGGGCTGCACGAGGGGGACCATCCGTCTCAGGAGTATCAGCGCGGTCAGGAGTCCGAAACCAGAGATGAGTCCAAGAAGGCTGAAGAAAAGCCATATCTGATCCATGAAACTACTCTACCCCCTGCCGCCCGCTAGGACAAGAGAGTTTTTTAAACTAATCAGCAAGCCGGGGCTGAATGATTTCGGTTCTCTTATACAGAAGGGATCTGTGGTTTTTTTCCGGGAAAAGGCGTATACTCTGAAGGAAATGTAAGGAGGTGTACTATCAAACACAGGGTAAAAACTTTGTCCAGAATCGGTCTTCTGGTGGTGCTTGTATTTCTTCTCGCGGGCTGTTTTGGAAGTTCCTGGATCATCACTCTGAAGGGTGACGGATCAGGCCGGATCGAAATGGAATATCATCTCGATACTCAGGTAATAGCCATGATGCAGAGTATGGGGGGTGGCGAGGATGAGATGCCGACTACCAGCGAAGACTTTATCGACCGGGAAGAGATGGAGCAATTGGCCGCTAAAATGGGAAAGGGCGTCCGGTTCGTGTCGGCGACACCCCTGCCTGACGGGGGGACAGCCCTTGGCTACAAGGCGGTCTTCGAATTCGACAACATCAACGGTCTTTCCTTCAATCCCATGGAGGGGGCTCCCCAGCCCGACGGGGAAGGTGAAGATGAGGAGACCCCGATCCGTTTTCAGTTCAGCCCCGGAGCTACTTCGGAGCTGGTGATTCTGATGGATCAGGATAATGATGTTGAAGAAGATTTCGAAGATGACGGGGAGTACGAGGAATACGAGGATGAGACGGCTTCGGGAGGTCAGGATGAGGAAATGATGGCCGAGATGATGAAGCCCTACTTCAGAAGTATGTCCGTTCTTGTACAGGTGAAGGTCGACGGGAATATTCGTCAAACCAATGCCGCTTATCGGGAGGGAAATACCATCACATTGATCGATATGGATATGGGCAAGATTATCGATAATGATGAACTTTTCAAAGGGGTGATCAATTCAGAAGATATTCAGGATGAGGCAATGACCAAAAAACTTGAAAAGGCCGGAATCCTTATCGAGTCCCAGGAAAGAATATCGGTACGTTTTCGATAAGTTGACCGAATCTTCTACCAGCTGTAATACCGAATTGGTGGGTATGCCTTCCATACGGCCAGGGCCAGGGGCGTACCCACCAGCACTCCCGCGAGGTTCTGCAGAACGTTACCCGGTATCTCCGTAGCGGCAGCCGCGAAGCCGACCATCACCCCTCCGGTGACGAAATAGATGCCTCCCATCGTGATGGTGCCTACGAAAAAAGCCACCACCAGGGTGAGAAAGGCCGGCTGTTTTCCCTTGGTGCTGTCGGAAGCGACGGTACCCTCCAGGGGGACCCCTGCGTTCTTCTTTCTTCTCAGCTTGCTATCGGCCTTGATGACCAGGCCAATAAAGAGGCCCTGGAGACCATGGGCCAGAAAAGTGAAGGGTGCCCAGTGGGCATAACCGGACATGATATCGGCAATTGCGGTCCCGACTCCGCCGCTTATGAAGGCGGTATAGGGACCGAAGAGGATAGCCGAGAAGAATATCGCGACATCCCCGAAATTTATGTATCCCCTGGTCGGGGCGATTGGGATTCTGACCATATAGGTAAACAGTTCGGTTACCGTTATGAGAATAGCCAAAGTCGCTATTTTAAAAGCCGGCGTCTTCATGGGTTCATGGTTTTTCATGGCTTGCTCCTTTTCACAGCGGTACACCTCCCCTCATGGGATTTGTACATGACGGCGGTGTCCCGTTATTTTGTCTTATTGTATGAAAATTCTTGGAGAGTGTACAGACTTTGTACTAAAAAATATATAACAATATTATTATAAGTAGTACAATCGTGAAAAAAGGAAGCTGGTGTACTATTCCTGGAATGGTGGGGAGCGCACGGTAGGAGCTGCGCGGATTCCCGCGTCCGAAGCCGCGTACTTCCAGGGCCATGGAAAGTGAGGGGATCCCCTTGACCGCGTGGATCATCACCGAAACGAGGGTCGGAAAGAGACGGGAGAATTTCTTCAGAGGATTGACGGTGTGCTCCGGGGAGGAACCGGGGCGGCGTAACGCGTGGGCATCCTGGATATTGTGATAGACCTGGATGAGGGATGGAATATACCGGAAGGCGATCGTCACCACTAAAGTGGCGGAATAGGGCAATCCATACCATCGAAGGGTGAGGATGAATTGATCGATCGAGGTGGTTCTAAAAAAGGTCAAAAAAAGCAGGGTGATCCCACTGAAACGAAGCATCAATGTGGTCGTCTCGGCCAGGCCTCCCGTGGTAACGCGGTACCACCGGGTCAGCTCCAGAAGGGTGTCTCCCGACTGGTGAAACGGAGGGGTGAGGATAAGCACGAGCAGAAGGATCGGCCAGATGGTTCTCAGGGCAATGAATATGACCCGCAATGAGAGTATCACCGTTACCATCATGGACAGTACGAGAAAGTAAGCCACCAGTACCTTCAATGAAGAGGGCAGCACAAAAAAAACAACCCACACCAGCAAAACACATAGTTTGAGTCGCGGATCGGCTCGGTGGAAGAGGGAATTTCCCTCAAAGTAGGTGCTGCTTATCATTTGAGTTTACCCTCTTCCATGACCACGAGTCGATCGGAGAACCTTTCGGCAAGCCCTTCATTGTGGGTGATCACTACGATGGCCCGTTTTTCATCGCGGAAAAGACCGACGAGGTCCGAAAAATCACGCAGGGAGAGGCCGGAATCCGCCTCATCCAGAATACACACGGGACGCTCGAGAAGCCAGTACGTAGCCGCTTGCAGTCTTTTTCTCGATCCGTAGCTCATCATGGAGGGGGAACTTTCAGCAGAGGGAAGCCGGAACAGCTCGATTGCCCTGTGGACCCGTTCATCGATGGTCTTACTATCGTAGCGGTGCTCCTTCAAACCGAAGGCCAGCCCATCCCGGACCGAGGGCAGAAAAATCTGGTAATCGGGGTTCTGAAA
>CAZJIN010000363.1:0-3618 GCA_964545955.1 uncultured Sediminispirochaeta sp. | reverse complement strand
CATCTGGAACCTGCGTTCAAAAAATTATTTTTTTCAATGAGCGCCTGTTCTTTTAGAATATATAAACAGTAACGCTCCTTTGTCAAAACTATCTTCTTTTATTACAAAATATTAATCTAGATATTAATCGAGAGAGGTCAGTATTTCCGTGTGGTCTTTGAATATTGCTATGGTGTGTTCCCAATGGGCTGAAAGCTCTCCGTCCTCCGTTTCAACCGTCCATTCATCGTCAAGAAGTACAACCCCTCCGGACCCGCGGTTGATCATCGGTTCTATCGCAAGAATCATCCCCGGTTTAATCCTGGGATTCGACCCCCGGCTTACGTAATTTGGAATCTGCGGATCTTCATGCTGTGAAAAACCGACACCGTGTCCGCAGTATTCACGAACCACTCCCATTCCATGGGTTCTGGCATGATCGTAGACGGCCCTGCTGATATGATTGATTCGATTACCCGAACGGGCCTGTTCTATTCCCAGGTAGAGACATTCCCTGGTCACATCGATCAGCTCCTGGCTTTCAGGAGAAATTCTCCCAACAGGAAGAGTCCTGGCTGCATCGCTGAAATAGCCCTTCAAATCAATCCCGAGATCGAGACTGATAATATCTCCCTCTTTCAATTTTTTCCTGTTCGGTATTCCATGGATAACCACATGATTCACCGAAGTACAGAGGCTGGCCGGATAACCCATATAATTGAGAAACGCGGGCTTTCCACCGTGTTTTTCTATATAAGACCTGGCAAAAGCATCGAGTTCCAGGGTGGTGATACCCACATCCACCAGTTTTTCAATCTCAAGATGGGTTTCCGCCAGAAGTCGGCAGGATTCGCGTATTTTTGCGATTTCATCTACGGTTTTTAATCTTATCATGTTTTTGCAATCTCCAATTCACATCTCTTATTACAATAGCTTCAATATATCAATTATCATGTTCAGCGACAAGCATAGCCCTCAGGATATCCGCATGCAGATTTGAGGGTGCAATTCCCTCAATCTGATTCAACACATCTTCCGCGGCGGTAAAATTCCTGGGAAACATCAGTAGTTCCGCACGCTTCAACAGTACCGACGCAAGGGCTTCCTTATCCATCTCGTCCTCTCCATCTTCATTCCAACCCTGCTTCAACGCCAATTCAGCCTTCTCAAGCTGGTTCAGAGCCTCACGTACCTGTCCATCGGCTCCGTAGGCAACGGCGGCATTATAAGCACTGACCCAGTGTCGGTGACGCCTGTAGGATTCGAGGAACTCTTCCGCCGACCTTCGATAGTCACCAAGGGAGAGGTTGATCACCCCACGGAAGAACAGAGACCAGTAGGTACTGCCGTGCTTTTTTTCCCCAATCTCCACAAGGCTCTGAAGTCCGGAAAAATCTTCCAGTCCGATCAAAAACCACCCGCGATACCTCGCGTAGCGCTCCTGATCCACCATTCTCCAAAGGAGTGAAACGTACCGCTCGGGATTCACCGTGTGCCCCATACCTTCTTCAAGGAGCTTAAATTGCGTTTCCCCCTGCTGGGATGAGTCGAGGAGCGACATGATCCTTTCCGCCTCAGCGGTACGATTGTCGGCAATCATCATCTCGGCCAGGTCGTACAACACGGCAACACTCGGTTCAAGCTCAGACAGATTTACCCGGGCTTGCCCCGTTCCATCATCGGTAAGATCGATCCAGGCAAGGTTGTAAAGCGCGGTATCCTGGTCTGCAGTGCCACCCGAAAGAATCTTCCGATAGACCTCGGCAGCTTCCCCATACTCCGACTGTCGCATGTGGAGATCCGCCTTCAGATAGCCCCTTTCAATTTCCGTGCTGTTCTTAAAATAATCCGCGAGGTACTCGTAAGCCGCTTCCCATTCACGTGCGTCATAGGCGATAAAAAAAAGCAACTCCCCCGGCAATTTCCCCGACAGCTCCTCTCCAGACGAAAAATCCCTCCCTGGTCCCAATGAATAGGCCCGCTCGATCTCCCCTCTGTTGAGAAGGAGCAGCAGGGCATCCTGAAGAAAACCCGGATTCTTCGTACGGTTCGCAAAATCAAGAAAATGCTCAGGTCCGCTCTCCCGAGAAAGACCGATCAGATGCTCCTCCTTCGAGGGGAGGCCTTCGGAATCGGAGGAATCCTTCGGTTCCTTTGGAATGTACAGAAGCATCTCCGTCGCGAGGTCGCTCCACTTCTCCTCATCGAGTTCCGAATCCGCGTAGACCGATACAGCCGTTTCCGTATCACCGGTTCTCAGAAGTGAGAATATATACAACGCCGTGATTTCACTCCGCGCGGGAAAGGCATCGTAGGACCTTTCCGCGCATTCATTTAAAAGTCGGTACTCACCGCTTTTGAGGGAGAATTTCCATGCCGATTTTAGAAGCCTTACATGGGATACCGCGGAAAGATCCCTGCGTGAGAGGGCACGAATCGCGCGTTCGGCCTCGTCCCTGTAGCCCTTTTCCAGAAAACCTTCGATCTTTCTCAGTTCAAAGCTTTCCTGACGAAGGGATGTTTTGTTTTGTACCTGGAAAATGAAAAAAATGGTCATAACAAGCAGAATAAAAAGCAGCGCGCTTATCAATATCAGAACTCTGTCTTTTTTGTTCATTCCTCAGACCATATCCGTAAACTGTTTTCTCACCCCGTCCAATACACCGTTTATAAACCTGAAGGACTCTTCACTACTGTACCGCTTTGCCATGTCGACCCCCTCATCTATCGTAACCGATGAGGGAATCTCCCGTTGGTACCGAAGCGCATAGATACTTATCCGTAAAATTGCAAGATCTACCTTCCCGAGTCTTGAGAAATCCCAGTGCTCAAGCCGCTGTTTCAGTATCTCATCGATTTCTTCTATGTGCTCGAGCACACCCATTATGATAAAACGTGCAAAAATCAGGGTGTCCTCTTTGATATTTTCACGTCGTTCCTCATCCAGCCAGGGGAATTCACACAGCTCCCTCGCACTCTGTCGAGTGTAGTCCCAGCTGAAAAGCGCCTGCATGGAAAGTATTCTTGCCCTGCGTCTCGATCCCATCGTCAGTCGTAACGGATCACTTCGGTCTGTTTGAGCAGTTCATCCATCACGTCCTGGGTCGCCTTCTCCAGGGTGATCTGCTGTCGTTCCTGGTACATCCGGTTTCTCAGGTACTCACGAATGGTGGCAATGTTGTCAGGGGCTATTCTGTCATCAAGACCAAGTATCATCGCGTCGGAGTGCTCGGTTACCTTCACTATGTGAAAACCCACGTTAGATTCAATAATCCCGGAAGTTTCTCCGGTGTCAAGCTTGAAAATTTCTTTGAAAAAACTATTCCCATAGACATTCAAAACCTGTTGGTTGTTGATAGTCACATACCCGACATCACCTCCGCGAAACTTCGAGTTATCATCCTCCGAATACTTCAACACCAGATCATCAAAACTCAGTTGCCCTGAATTAAGTCTGCCCAGGGCTTCTCCGATTGTTTTCCGGGCTTCCTTTTGTTGATCAGGGGTTTTCTGCGTTGTCTGAATGAACACATGGCTTATTCTGACAAATTCGGGATTTGTAAAGCTGGTCGCGTTTTGACGATACCTCCAGACGATCTCCGCCTCCGTGGGAGGATCAATATTTTGAAACAGGTTACG
>CAZJIN010000362.1:0-3623 GCA_964545955.1 uncultured Sediminispirochaeta sp. | reverse complement strand
AAGGCAAAACTTCGTACCATTCGGGGCAATAAAATCTCCATGATCTTCCAGGAGCCCATGACCAGCCTCAACCCATTTCTGAAGATTTCCACACAGATGGTTGAGACGATCATGTTGCACCAGAAGATGAGCCGTCAGGATGCCCTCGACAAATCAATCGAGATGCTCAAACTGGTCGGCATACCAAAACCGCAGGACCGCATCCGCAACTATCCCCACCAGTTCTCCGGCGGGATGCGCCAAAGGGTTATGATCGCCATGGCCCTGAGCTGCAATCCCCGGGTACTCATAGCCGACGAACCGACCACCGCCCTGGACGTGACCATCCAGGCACAGATCCTCGAGATCATGCAGGAACTCTCGGATAGGCTCGGAACCTCGGTGATCATGATCACCCACGATCTCGGAGTAGTGGCGGGGATGTGTGACCGGATCGTCGTCATGTACGCCGGAAAGATCGTTGAAGAGGCTTCGACGGAGGATCTTTTCTCCGACCCGAAACACCCCTACACCCAGGGCCTGATTAACTCGGTACCCCGTCTGGACAAGAAAGACGGGGCAAAGCTTACCTCCATACCGGGGCAGCCTCCCAATCTGATCGATCTTCCGGAGTGCTGTCCTTTTTACCCCCGATGTCCGCGGGCGATGGACATCTGCAAGACGAAATACCCCCCGAAGGTTGTGATTGAGGGAAGCAGATCCGTGAACTGCTGGCTCTATGCGTGAGGAGATGGAATACATGGAACATAAAATACTACTGGAAACGAAAGATCTGAAAATGCACTTTCCCATCGAAGACGGCATTATTTTCAAAAGACAGGTCGGCGCGATCAGGGCCGTAGACGGGGTGAACCTCACCCTCAGGGAAGGGGAAACCCTCGGAGTGGTCGGTGAATCCGGTTGCGGCAAATCCACCACCGCCCGGGCGATCGCCCAGCTCTACGAACCTACCGCGGGGGAGGTCCTGTTTGAGGGAAAGGACCTCACAAAACTGAGTTCTTACGAACTCCTCCAGACCAGGCGTCAGATCCAGATGGTTTTTCAGGATCCCTATGCCTCGTTGAACCCCAGACTGATTGTCAACGATATCATCAGGGAACCCCTGGATATCTACCGGAACCGGAAGCTCCTGAAGATGGAGCGAAAAGAGATGGAGGAGCGGGTGGAATACCTGATGGAGAGGGTTGGACTGTCCCGTTACTTCAAGAACAGGTATCCCCACGAGTTTTCAGGAGGCCAGAGACAGCGAATCGGGATCGCCCGGGCCCTGGCCCTCAACCCCAAGGTGATCCTTGCCGACGAACCGGTCAGCGCCCTGGATGTGTCCATCCAGGCGCAGATCCTCAACCTCTTCCTCGAGCTTCAGGATGAATTTCAGCTGACCTACATGTTCATCGCCCACGATCTTTCGGTCATAGAGTACATAAGCAACCGGGTAGCGGTCATGTACCTCGGCAGGGTAGTGGAAATATCGGACAGCAAGAGCCTCTACAAGAAGCCCCTCCATCCATACACGAAGGCGCTGTTTTCCGCCGCCCCCATCCCCGACCCGAGAATCGAAAAAACCCGAACACGTATCGTCCTCGAGGGCGACGTACCCTCCCCGGACCAGGAGAGGGTCGGCTGCTACTTCTACGACCGCTGTCCCAACAAGATGGACAAGTGCAGAAATCACATTCCCGACCTGATAGACGCGGAAACGGACCACAAAGTGGCCTGCTTCCTCTACTATTCCCAGGAGCAGCTGGCGAGACTTGATTAAAAAAAGGGCTGTCTGAGAAGCAATCTTAGGCAGCCCCCTTTTTTTTTGCGTAACTCAACCCTTCCTGGGTCGCCTTTATAAATTCCTCCGGTAGGTTATATTCATAAAATCCGCTATCCCGATAGCCTTCTGTTGCAGATCGGCATCGTGTTTCGCCTCGGTGATTTCAATATCCTTTTTTACACCATCCCGAAAGATCAGGCTGAAGCGGATCAGGTCTTTCTGGAAAAATCGCCTTCTTTCCTCCCCGGCGTTTATACTCCCCTTGCGAAAAGAACTAACCACCAGGGCATCTACATCATCCTTTTTGAAAACCCTGGTCCGTTTCAGGAATACAAATCCGTGAAAGTGAAATATGGTCCCTTCACTCCGGTTGAAAACCCAGGACTCCTCATACAGCAGTATCAGCCCGAACAAAAAAAGAAGTACCGGTGCAACGGGACTTACCTTACCACCCCCGGAAACCAGAACAGTTCCCAGAATAACGAGCCACAGCAGGGCGAATAAAAACCTGAATCCGTGGCGAAGTTTCAGGCTGATCGTATCATCGGAAGTTTTTTTTAGGATAAAAGCCAATGCGAAAATAGACTCACCCCTCCTCTGATCCTGAGTATTCGGTGCCTAGGGAATAGCGGCGCCCGAATTCTCGAAATCCCCGTTCCTCGAGTTCCGATTGCAGGAAAAGTGTATTACCCAGGAGTTCGATTACCACCTCCGCAACTTTCTTTTCGACTGCCCTCTCGTTAATCCGGTCGATCAGCAAACGGGAAAGCCCCAGACCCCGGTATTGGGGTTCTACATACACAAAGCGAATATCCAGAACGAGACTGTAATCCAGTTCATGGTATACCCCCGCGATACAGCCGGCAAAATCACCTAGGGGTGTTTCAGCGTAAATCACCTCCGTATCTTCATGATTCCCCGCCCCGGGAACCTCGGTACTGATCAGAAATTCGCGCAATGACGAAGAGAGCTCTCCTACCGACTCATTCAAAGCCTTTATAGCCGCCTTCGCCACGATCTTATCCATCGCTTCATCGCCGTTCTTGAGAACAAAATCACTGAGTACAAGATCTTCCGTCTCTTCAGGTTCCTCTCCAAGGCGGCTCAGCATAATGGCATCATTGATCCCGGTATACCAGTTTCGAACAGCCTGTCGCATCTCCCGCTCTTTGAAGCTGAACCATTGTCTTTCGAGAGGTTCATACCTCTTGAGGACATCCTTGAAGCGACGAAAAACCCCTCTCCCACCGTTCAGGGCGTCTCTCATCTCCTGCCGATAAATCGGATTCTTTATATGCGCCACAAATCGTTCCATTAAGTGGAATCCATCCACCGGAGTCCACTTGGGTAGATCGATAAATCGCTCGGGCTCTTGTTCACGATCCTCCGACGAAACATCTTCCACTTTGATGAGGGTCCCCTTTTCCACATCAAAGAAAAAAAGAGTCTCCTGATTCTCCATTCCAAATATTATCTGGTCAACCAGCTCCTCCGTGAGCTCCGCAGGTCTTATTTCTTTTTCCTCACCCATCTTTATTCTTTTCCTCCGACTCGAACCATCCGCCGTTTTTCCTCAAACTTTGTACAGTTTTTTCAAAATCTTCCAATTTTACAATGCGACTTTTGCGTGAACGACGGGACCAGAACTCGATGGAATCTTCTTCACTTCTCTTGGATGAGACAACGATACGATAGGGAATACCCATCAATTCAGCATCCTGAAATTTAACCCCCGGTGACTCCTTGCGGTCATCGAGCAGGGTGTCTTCCTTAATTCCCTCGTAGATACGTTCAACGGTTTCTCTCACGGTCCTGCTTTTTCCGATACCCATCAGAAAAAAGCGAAAAGGCGCCACAT
>CAZJIN010000361.1:0-3659 GCA_964545955.1 uncultured Sediminispirochaeta sp. | reverse complement strand
TTTTAGATGAGGCATCAGAAGATTACGGTTAGATTTTTGGGTGAGGCAACACGCCTTCACGAGCCGGGGCGGGGCGCCTTGGCAACGTGCCGTGTGGGGGTCCCGGGCGGGGGGCCCTGGCAAGGGTCCTTAGCAGCGTACCAGGGCGGGGTTCCCGGGCGACGGAAAGGACTGAATTGCTGTACCGATTTGAACAATTCGCCTCTCCGTAGTACAATCCTAGAAGATGAGGAGGTTTTTATGAACCATATAGTTATCACCGGAGCCAGTACGGGAATCGGGGCCGCTACCGCCAGGGACCAGGCTGCGGGAAATACCGTTTATATTCACTACCACAGCAGCGCCGAAGCGGCGAAGAAGGTCGCCAAAGAGGTGTCCGGCCTGGGAGGAAACGCCGTTCTGATTCAGGCGGATCTCTCGACGAACGAGGGCTGCGAAAAGCTTGCCGCTGAGGTGCAATCCCATACGGACACCATTGATGTCCTTCTAAACAACGCCGGAGGGCTGCTCCACCGTCACGATCTGGAGGACACCACCTGGGAAATAGCAAGGAAGACCTTTGATCTCAACGTCTTCTCCGTGATGCGAGTCACGGCACTTCTCCTTCCATTGCTCAAAAAGGCGAAATCCGCCAACATCATAAATATCAGCTCGGTGGCCGCAAGGAACGGATCACCTACCGCCAGCACCTACGCCGCGGCAAAGGGGGCGGTGGACACCTACACGCGCGGTCTGGCAAAGGGGCTTGCCCCCTCAATCAGGGCCAACGCCATAGCACCGGGTATCATCATCACACCCTTCCATGACAAATCCACCCCGAAAGAACAGATGGAACAATTCATGAAGGCTACCCCCCTCGGATACCCCGGACAGCCGGAAGAGATAGCCCGCGCGGTCCGCTTCATCCTCGAAACCCCCTTCATGACCGGAGAGACCATCGATATAAACGGTGGATTGAACATGCGGTAGTGATCGGTATGTACCTCGCGATGAACACGGATTACCATTCATCTCTGGACAACCCGGCACCTCGCCTGCACATGATTGCCGAAGCCGGTTTTACCCATGTGAACTGGTGCCATCACTGGTTGGACGACTATTTTTATTCGGCCGGAGCGGTGAAAAAAATATCCGCTTCCCTTCGAAAGGAGGGGCTCTCCCTGCTCGATCAGCATGCCAGTGCCGGGATTCTCGCGAGTGTGAATTCCCGGTTCCCCCCACGTCGAAAGTGGGGAACCGCTCTCCTCAAAAACAGGATTGAAATGTGCGCGGACCTCGGCGGGCAGGCTGTAATCCTGCATGCCACCACCGAAGCAGTGAGGTACACCCTCGATGCGGTTCAGTCGCTCTGCAGCGCCCGGGGAATAATGATCGCCCTGGAAAACCTCTACCATTCAGGACATGCCGCCCTTCTCGACAGTCTGCTCAAAAGCTACGATCCCGGGTTTATCGGAATGTGTTTTGACACCGGCCACGGCAACCTCAGTCGGGAAGATCCGGATCAGGTGGTCAGGTTCAGAAACAGGCTCATTTCACTCCACATAAACGACAATCATGGCAAAAGGGATGATCATATTCCTCCCTTTGACGGAACGGTGGACTGGACAAGTTTTATCGAACATCTTGCCGTCTCCAGTTATCAGAAACCTCTCTGTCTCGAATGCGCCGTCGGTCGGTCCGGCTATCGGGGAGAATCGGAATTCCTTGAAAAGTGTTTTCAGTCCGCCGCGGAGCTGGACGGAATGTGGGCCTCACGGCGGCGAATCTCATCCGGTCCCGACCAGCACTAATCCGAATACCATCGTCGAGACCGCACAGAATCGTACCCAGCTGCCCTCTTCCTTCAACACAATCAAACCGAGGATTACACCGATGGGCAGACTTAGTTGTCGAAAGGCAACGATATAGCTGACGTTGCTTGCGTAGGCCATGCTGACCAGTACCAGTCCGTAGGTCATGTAAATCATCAGACCCATCAATATCGGAAATAAAAACTTCCGGGGTCCTTTCCAACCGCCTGTCTTCCTCCCCTTTCGGCGTACCCATATCCATCCATAGAGTCCATAACAAACCAGCATCCAGAAGAGGGTAGCAGCCGCGTCAAAAAATAGGTACAGGAAGGAAATCGCGAGAACCGAAAGCTCCCCCCCCAGTACATCCGGCATCCGCAGAATGCGCAGTGCCTGGTCATCCACGATCGAATAACCCGTAGTCCCGATCGCCGCGACCAGGGCGAAGGCACTCATTATGTTGAAGTAGTTTCGGAGTTTCAGATCACCCCAATTCTTCATGGGTAGAAAAAAAGCGGACCCCACAATGATAAAAATCCCGACGATCGCCTGAAGGGAAATCTCATCACCGCGGCCCAACAGAACAGTCATCACCATCACCACGAAGACCGGAGAGGATCGCGCCACCGGATAGGCGATGGAAAAATCTCCATAGCGATAGGCGGCGGCCAGACCGGACAAATAGATGGCCTGAAAAAAACCGGTCCAAAAAATCAGCCACCACACCTCAATAGGAATACATCGAAAAAAATCCATGTACATAAGACCCACTGGAACCAAGGATAGGACACCTGTGGTCACGGCTATCATGTAGGTCTCCGAGGTGGGATATGATTTTTTTATGAAAAAATTCCACCCGGCATGCATAAATGTTGACACAAGAACCAGAAGAAAGGCCGCGATACTCATTTTTTTAATCCTTTAGAAACACCGGTGTTACCAGGAACGACTAAAATCAAGCAATTTGTAATACAGCCTTTTCACCCCATCCTTCCGTTCGAAAGAGGGGGCCAGGCCCTGGGGTAGATATTTTTGATACAGGGGAGGAGTGTCACGAATCTCTCCTTCCACAGCCCCCTGGTAGACCTCGGAAAAAATCGAAAGAACCCCCTGAACCACCCTTGATTCACTGTTGACCCGTATCCATACCCGGTTCGCCCTGTCACGCTTGAACAGGAATCGCACATTGAGAGAACATTCTTCGAGAACCCCCGCGGAAGTGAGATCATCCGCCGTAAAAGGTTCCTGCGTCTGTCCAAGTTGAACCAGATATTTCATCACCTCAAAGGAGCCCTTGAGATCGTCGAGGAGGTAAATAAACTGTTTTTGCCGTTCCCCCGGGGCAAAATTAGAAATTGTATCAATACCGTATTTCATTGTATAGTGCAGTGAGGAGTATACTACATTTTTTGCCAAAACAGCAACTTGGAACAGGAGGGTTCAGCAATTCTAATTGTGGATAGTGCAATGCACTATCCACAATTAGAATGCCTCCAACCGTTTGGATATACAAAATTTTGCTCAGGAGGGTTTCCGATGTTTACGCTTATCACGGATTTCGACGGAGTTATTTGCGACAGTGCTGTCGAAAGCTTTCTTTGTGCTTACAATGCCCATCTCAAAATTGAACAGCCCGATGCACCGAGGCTACTCGACGGCGACCGGCTAAGTCATCTTCTGCACCATGACTTCCGCAGGCTGAGGTCCTACCTGCACGGGGCGGAGGATTTTGTGCCCCTCGTGAAAGCAGCCCTCACCCGGGAACCTATCAACTGCCAGACGGATTTCGACCGGTATCGCGAACAGTTCGAAGAAAACCTTACCTTTTTTCAACACACCTTCTATGAAGAACGGGATTACCTGCGCGAG
>CAZJIN010000360.1:0-3662 GCA_964545955.1 uncultured Sediminispirochaeta sp. | reverse complement strand
CCGTTCCTCATCAGGGTGAAAGGAAGACCCATCTCCCGCACCTCGAGGGGAAAGGTTACCGCTCCGATCATGGTGAGGCTGGTGATAAAAGCTGCAACAGTCCCCGCCGCCGCGCCTCCTTCCAGCAGGGATGCCGCCAGGGGAAAGGAGATAAGGGAGGGAATATGCAGAATTGAGCCGAACCCCGCGGCCACAAGCACCCCCGCGAGCCCGCTCTCGGCACCCAGGATCTTTCCGATCATCTCCCGGGAGACAAATCCCAGGAGAAGCCCAATGAGGATCACCACCGTCAGTATCATCGGCAGCATGCCGACAAAGGAACGAAGGGATATCTTCAGGGCCTTCCCGGTTTTCTCACGACTCTTCACCACTCCGAAAGCCAGAGCACTAAGGGCAATTCCGTTCACGACGAGTGCCGTCGTGTTCATTTCTTTTCATCCTTTGAATCCACGGGTCCTTTCGGAGAAACCGTCATTTGTTCGTACTTCCCGATAAACCGATTCAAAGCCGCAACTCTTGACTGTACAAGCCGGTACCATTCATCTAAAAATACCCTTCCACCAGCCTTGACGGAGTACACCTTGCGTCCCGGACCACCTTCACCGGGCATCAAAATCGATGCCACAAAGCCGACTCGCTCCAGCTCTCTCAATATTCTATACACCACCGCCTGGTCGGGAATCATTTCAGACGGTAGTTCCCGATCAAGCCGTTTCATCAAGTCATAACCGTGGCCCGGCTCCTCGTGCAGCAGGAGCAACAGCATAGCCTGTATGAGACCGTGGACTTTCATAGTATGCCCATAACAGCCGGGGCATTCACTTTTTTTCAAAGCAGGATTCCTTGTGCTGGACTTAATAATGACTATATGTCACTACTGATAAATTATCAATAGCCAGAGAAAAAAATCCTTCCATCCCACAGATTTTGAGCAGCACTAACCGCAGGGCTTGGAAAACCTGCCGGTCCTATTCCGGATCGACTCCCCGGAATTCAGGGGGTTGCTGCTTTTTTCTATAGGCATCGATGAACTGTTCGATCATTTCCCGGATTACGTTCCGCACTTCCCGGGTTTTGCCGAGGATCTCTTCCCTGCTCCCGGTGAATTTGCTCGGATCGGGAAAGGGCCAGTTGATCCGCCTTGCGGGTCCCGGAAAGATCGGGCACTGTTCTTCCGCATCCCGGCTGCACACGGTGACTACATAGGAATACTGCCTGCCTTCCTTGAAGTAATCCCAGACTTTGTGGGTTTCCTTGCCGCTGATATCGATGTCTTCTTCCCTGAGCACTTCGACCACATAAGGGTTCAACTGTCCAGCCTCGAGTCCGGCGCTTTCCGCTTCGAAGAGATCTCCTCCCAGCTTCCTCAAATATTCCTCGGCCATCTGGCTGCGGGCGCTGTTATGCACGCAGACAAACAGGACCCTTTCTTTTTGTTCCACTCTTTGCTCCTTTTCGCAGTTCTAAGCGCCAATGATAGAAGAGAAGTATGAGAAAAGTGTCAGGTTTCCGTGAGAATCCGCTGAGTACGTGCCCGGGGACACCACGCACCCCGGGGACACGCAAGAACGCGGCTGGTCTCACTTCTTCCGGGCGTGAATGATCAGGGGCTTCTTGCCCTTTTCGCGGAAACTGGCGATGATCTTCTCAGCCTTGTCGAAGGGAACCGTTATAAAGGAAAAGTTATCCATCACCTGGATATCGCTGATATCACGGGGACGCATTTCCACCCTGCTCAGGATGAGATCCACAAGCTTACGGGCATTTGTCTTGTTTTTCCGACCCAGAGCCACGAAGAGCCTTGCACGGCCTTGTTTATCCAGTTGTTGACCACGACTACCCGGTTCCTTGATCTCCCCGTAGTTGTCGGGGTTCAAGTCATCCTCGAAGCAGTAGTTCAGCATTGCCGCCAGGACCTCTTTCGGATCCTGCTCCTCGGTGAGTTTTTCCGCCCAGGACCGGTATTTATCGTCGATCTCCGTTTCAAGCAGCTTCGCCAGGTCCTGGTAGACCTTCCGCTTGCGGGCCTTGATGATGTCCTTGACCCTGGGAACCTTCTGTTTTCGGATATCCGCTCCGGCGACCTTCTGAATAATCATCAGACGACGGTACTCACTGGGGGTGATAAAGGTGATGGCGGTGCCCTGTTTTCCCGCTCGCCCGGTCCGTCCAATCCGGTGGACATAGGAGTCCGGGTCCTGGGGCAGCGCATAATTGATCACGTGAGTTAGATCGCTTACATCTATTCCCCGGGCGGCCACATCCGTGGCGACCAGGGTGTTGACCCGGCGGTTGCGGAAACGATCAAGGGTCCTTTCTCTCTGGGACTGGGAAATGTCACCGTGGATAGCCTCGGCATCGTATCCCCTTCCGCTAAGCTGGGATGCCACCGTATCCACATCGCTCTTGGTCCTGCAGAACACCAAGCCGTAGAAACCATCCTCGATATCGATGATCCGGCAGAGCGCCTCAAAACGGTCGGAGGCCTTCACCTCGAAGTAAATCTGATCGGTAAGAGTGGTGGTGAGCTGTTTCTGACCTGCGGCCAGGAGCTCATAGCCTTCCATGTACTTTCGGGCGAGTTCTTTAATTCTTTTCGGCATGGTTGCGGAAAAAAGAAGGGTCCGCTTGTCCTGATTTGTATGGGACATGATCTCTTCCATGTCCTCGATGAACCCCATATTGAGCATCTCATCCGCTTCGTCGAGGATGAGGTGCTCGATTTTATCGAGCTTCAGGGTCTTCCTGTTGAGGTGGTCGATCACCCTTCCGGGAGTCCCCACAACGATGTGGATACCCTGCCTGAGCCTCCGCAGCTGCTGATCTATCGCCTGCCCGCCCTAGATCGGAACGATTCGGATTTTTTTGTCCCCCCGGAGAGAGTTGATCTCTTCGGGAACCTGTATGGCGAGCTCCCGAGTCGGAACCAGGATCAGGGCCTGCACCGCCTCCGCTGCGGGATCGATCATCTCGATGAGGGGCAGTCCGAAGGCCGCGGTTTTACCTGTCCCTGTCTGGGCCTGGGCGATTATGTTTTTGTCGCCCCGTAGCATCACGGGAATGGTCATTGCCTGGATCACCGTGGGCTCCTCAAAGCCCTTCGAGTGTACCGCTTCCAGGAGCTTATCGGAAAGCCCCAAGTCGCTGAATGTTTTCGTGTCGGTCAAATATTTACTCCATATTAGATTGTCTTAGCATATCAAAGATGAGGCGCCAACTATAACCTAGTTTTGTAAAAATTGATAGGGCCCTCCAATCGATAGGGGCCGCCAATTGATAGGGGCCTCCAATCGATAGGGGCCGCCGCGCGGAAGTACATAATCTGAAAAACGCCATCCAGCTCTAGAAGCGATACACCATCCCCGCCTTTACGTTGATGTCCAGGACCTCATTCGCCGAGTTGAACCCCTGTTCCGCCAGTTCGGAGTAGTTATTCGACAGGACGTACACATCGGCGGACAGCCGAATGCCCGTGCTGAGGCTGAAAAAATACTCCCCCTTGATACCGCCGGCAAAGCCCCAGATTCCACCGACACCGTCGGTTTCAACCCAGCTGCTTCCCGGCGCAAGGGTGTAGTTGTGTATCCTCCCGATGGTGAAGGGTGAAAACCAGAGATCCAGACCGAATACCGATGGACGCCAGGACATCTGTAACATCGGCC
>CAZJIN010000359.1:0-3663 GCA_964545955.1 uncultured Sediminispirochaeta sp. | reverse complement strand
ATGAAGTTAGGTGACACGTAGTGACCCAGGAAGCCTGCGACGGGATCTAATACCCTGTCTTTGAGCGGACGTAACAGAAGGTCAAACATGGTCGGGTTTTCCCCTTTTGACCTTGCGAAGTAAGACCGGCAAGAGGCTCAAGAGTCCAAGCAGGACCAGGGCAATCATAATCTGTGGTGAGAGGAGACTTTCACCCGCCTGAACGGTAGTACCGGAATAACCGAGGTAGGTATAGACAAAGGATCCCGGGATGATACCGATAGCCGTAGTCCATAAAAAGGTAAGCACCGGAATTTTTGTTATCCCCGCGAACAGGTTGATGAGAAAGAAGGGAAAAATCGGTATAAGACGGAGGGTCAACAGGTAGTTGGAACCGTTTTGCCTTATTTCATGGTTGAACCGTTCCAGGCGCTCGGGGTATTTTTCCTGAATGGACTGACCGAAGAGAAAACGTGCGGCCAGAAAAACCAGCAGCGCTCCCGTGGTCGCGCCGACATTGACAAGCATCAATCCGGCGAAGGGGCCGAAGAGGAAGCCCCCCGTAAGGGAAAGTACCGTGGCCCCCGGTATGGAGAGCGCCACAACCGCGATATAGACCGCGACAAACAGTATTCCCGACAGGAGGGCTCGGGTTCCCACCATTTCCAGGAGGGCGTCCCTCTGTTGAGCAAGCTGCTGAAGGTCCAGCTGATCACCCAGCGGTGTGAACCGCAGTGCAAGGATGAGTATCAACACCAACGCCGGAAGCAGGTAGCGTACAATTTTTTTCATTCTTTTCCCCCCGTGATGTTTAGATAATCGTAAAATAAGACAAAAAAAGTCAACAATATTCGGGTTTTTATTGCCTTTTAAATGAATAGTCATTATCTCCTATATAAGAACGGGGGTAAAAATGGCCTTTGTAGTACAGAACGTGAGGAAACACTTCGGTGGGGTGCCGGTTTTAGACGGTATTGACCTGGAGGTGAAGACCGGGGAGCTGGTGTCACTTGTGGGGCCTTCCGGCGCGGGAAAGACTACCTTGCTCAAGCTCTGCGCAGGTCTGTTGTCCCCCGATTCCGGTACTATTTTCTCGGAGAGTATCACCGGGAATGACCCTATTCTTGTGTTTCAGGATTATCTTCTGTTCCCCTATATGAATGTGTTTGAGAATGTCGCCTTTGGACTCAAAGCCCGGAAAACGAAGCGCGGTGAGACCGAAAAACGGGTCGAAGAAATCCTTGGTTTCTTTGGAATTGCTGAAAAACGCGAAGCCTACCCTGCAACCCTCTCCGGAGGACAGCGACAACGGGTTGCCCTCGCGCGGGCATTGGTACTAAAACCATCCTTGCTGCTTCTGGATGAGCCGTTTGCAAATCTGGATCAGAATCTGAAAATGGACATGGCTATGTTTTTGAAAGATACCCAGAGAGAGTTTGGAAATATAACCACTCTCTGTGTGACCCACGATATGGAGGAGGCATGTGCCATGTCCGATCGGGTGGGGGTGATGCTGAACGGGAGAATTCTGGATTACGGCTTGCCCGAACGTATCTACAATGCCCCCGGGAACGTGGAAACCGCCCGGTTCCTGGGCCGGCTCAACCGAATACCGTCCTTTTTGTTTTCACATTTGAATATAGATTCGGACTCTGAAGAAGTCTACACGCTTCCTTCGGCAGTTGCTCTGGACCCTTGTGAAGATATGGACGATCTCCATGGTCCGGGGCTTCGGGGAATAGTGAAGGATGTCGGTTTTACCGGAAAAACTTACGAGCTCTCCCTGGATATGGAAGGAACATCGATGTCGGTGCGACTGGTGAATAAGCCTCCCCCACGGGGCAGTCATGTGCGGGTGAAACTGTTCTCCTATCTTGAACCTTCCGAAGAGGGCTTGCGCCGGGTTGAACTTGAATCGGCAGAGACTGAAGTGTCGACAGAGGAGGAAATCGTATGAGTAAAATTAGAAACAGGGCATACATGATACCCATTTTTGGAATCGCCCTTATTGCCCTTTTCGTACTGAATGGGTGTAATGGTGATGACGGTGGTGAGGAAAAAATTGCATGGTTGGAACAAGCCTATTCCAGGATTGAAGAGGAAGCCGGAGGCAGCACGGTAAACTTTTATATGTGGGGCGGGGATGAGCGTATCAATGCATGGATCGACGGTTATGTGTCCGATGCCCTGGAGGAAAGGTATGATATAAGCCTCACTCGGGTTCCGATGGATGCTTCGGTTTTTATAAATAAGCTGCTTGCAGAGAAAGAGGCGAAGAGGACCAATGGGGCTATCGATCTGATCTGGATCAATGGTGAAAACTTCAGGCGGGCGAAGGAGAACGGACTCCTTTTCGGGAATGTTGCCGAGAAGCTTCCGAATCTTCGGTATGTATCACCCGATGAGATCGAATATGACTTCGGGTATCCCGTCGAAGGCTACGAGGTGCCCTACGGAAAGGCACAGTTTGTATTTGAAATCGATACTGCCGAATATGAAAACCCACCCGGCAGTTTTGTCGAACTGGAACAATGGGTAAAGAAGTATCCCGGCGCCTTTACCTATCCTCAACCACCGGACTTCACCGGTTCAGCCTTTGTGCGTCAGGCCCTGTACGCGGTATCCGGAGGACATGAGCCTTACATGGGTGAGTATGATGAGTCCCTGATAAAGGAAAATGAAGGTGCCCTGTGGGAGTATCTGAATCGCCTCAAGCCCTATCTGTGGCAGAGGGGGCGCGATTATCCCCAGGATAAGGCCCGGCTGGACCTGTTATTTGAACGGGGAGAAGTGGGTATCAATATGGACTACAACCCCCTCGCCGCTTCCGGAAAGGTTTTGAACGGCAGATATCCTGAAACGGTACGGACCTTCGTGATGAAGGAGGGTGCGATATCGAATATTCATTACGTTGCCCTTCCCTTTAACGCGCCCCATGTCCCGGCGGCACTGGTGACGGCGAATTTCCTGTTATCCCCGGAAGCACAGCTCTCAAAAAACTCACCTGAAAATTGGGGTGACCTTACAGTCCTCGACCCGGCAGAGCTTTCGGAGGAATGGCGGAATCGCTTTGAGAAGCTGGAACTTGGTGTTGCTTCTCTCCCGATAGAGGAATTGTCCGCCGCGGCGGTGCCCGAAATGGATTCAGCCTATGTGGAATATTTGGAGAAACGCTGGGAAGAAGAAATTCTGAAGTAGAAGAGGGAGGGAGAGATGCCGAAAAGGAGTCTTTCAGGGCTTATCCATTTGCTGCCGCTGCTCATTCCCTTTGGGATACTCTTTCTGTGGGGAATCAGCTATACCCTGTACGGTGCTTTTACTCAATCCAGCGGCACCGGCCTCACGGGGGGTGGTGGATTTACCCTGGGACACTTCAAAACAATTTTCATGGATCCACAATTGCGGGTTTCGGTACTGCACACGCTGATGATCGCCTTAACCGCGTCCACATTGTCGGTAGTGGGGGGAACCTTGTTGGCCCTGGGTCTCTGGACGCTCCCCCGAAGGCTACGAGGCATAGCCCTAGTGTATAAGCTGCCGATAATTCTACCACATCTCACCGCCGCTTTTATCGTAATGGTACTGCTCTCCCGTTCCGGTGTGGCGGCCTCGGTGGCCCACCGATTCGGCCTTATCACCGGGGTCTCCGATTTTCCCCGCCTGTTGTACGGGGGAGGCAAGTTT
>CAZJIN010000358.1:0-3667 GCA_964545955.1 uncultured Sediminispirochaeta sp. | reverse complement strand
GATCCACTTGTAGGCACCTTCGACATTTTCGGACTTTGCCGGCAGGGCGAAAGTATCTACCCATGCCAGGGCTCCGCTCTCGGGAGCGAGATAGTCGATATTCGGATTCTCGGCGTGAAGCTTCCAGCCCGCCTGTTCCCAGGCCATGGCCGCCCACACCTCTTCAGAACGCATGGACTCGAGGAGCTGATCGCCGTTGCTCCAATAGTTCTTCACTACCGGTTTGCCTTCGATCAGTTCAGCGGCTACGTCATCGAGGAAGTCCTGATAGGCATCGGGATCATCGTAGAGCTCAAAGGGATCGTAACCCATGGCAAAACCCATTCCTATCAGGGTCGGCCTCTTCAGACGGTAGGAAACCCTGCCCATGTATTTAGGATCGAGCAGATCCGTGTAATCCTTCACATCGGGGGCCTTGGCCTTATTTACTATCAGACCGGAGGTACCGTACACATGGGGAACCGCGTAGGATTCTCCATCCACCTCGGTGTTCTTCTTCACCGCTTTTACAAGGGAGGGATCGAGCTGATCCGTATTCACCTTCGAATAGTCGATGGGCTGGTAAATACCGTACTGTTCCACAACGGAGGAGATTCTGTCCTGCGAGGGCTGGGCAAGGTCGAAACCTCCACCGCGGGTGGCCCGCAATTTGGAGATCATCTCTTCATTGTTACTCAGGGTAACCTCGACCTTGATTCCCGTCTCTTCGGTAAACTTCTCAATGAGCCCCTCGGGGGCATACCCCGACCAGGTAATCAGGCGAAGGACCTTGTTTTCCTCTGCCTCAGCAGCACCTTCCTGCTTCCCCCCGGCAAACACACCGATCGAAAACAGCAGGAGAAACACAATCATCATGGTAATAATTTTCCGCATCTTATCCTCCTTTTGATAAATATGCTTTAATACCTAGTATTGTACGATTAAATTATACAAATCTCAACTCCATTTTAAAGAATTCATACAAAACAAATCACACTATCACTTAATACCATTATTTATAGTTCAAAAAAATTATTTGAATCTACAGTCAAGTGGATCTACCGGGGCTGGACTGTGTATGTTCGTGGGGAGAGCCGAAAGCGCGATGGACCTTCGTCCGACCATGAAGGCTTTGCGCGGTTTGGTGCCGCCTTCAGTACCGAAGTTCGAGGTTCTTCACCCCCACCGGAGTTTGAAGATCGGCAGCATCCGTTCGGGAACGTTGGTGATGATCCCGTTTACACCGAGGGACAGGTAGGATTCCACCTGTTCGATATCATCCTCGGTCCATGGGATAATAGGGTAGCCTTCCAGTTTCTGCCTGGTACACATCAGCCGTTTGTTTATTTGCAGACGGTTCGGCTTAAGGGCCGTGGGGAAACAGATAAAACGTCCCTGTCCGTTTCGCAAAAGGCGAGGGACTTCTTCATGGTCCATATAAATGAGGGCGGTGGGAATGTCGGAATCCAGTTGTCCCACCCTTCGAATTGTGTAGGGGTTGAAGGAGGAGATCAACATCCGCTCTCGCATGTCCCTGCGTTGTACCGCCCTCACCACGGCCTCCTCCAGGGGGCCGTACTTTTTTGTCTCTTTTTTTATCTCAATATCGTAATACACCCTGTCGCCCATCAGATCGAACACGTCATCGAGCCGTGGAATTCGTTCTCCCGCGAAGGCCTCACCGAACCAAGACCCCGCGTCAAGAAGGGCTATCTCCCGGTAGTCCATATCGGCGATTTCCGCGTCGACACCGGTGATCCTCTTCAGGTTTGAATCATGGGTGACCACCAGTTCCCCGGATTTGCACAGGTGCACATCCAGTTCTACCCCGGGGACTTCGTTGTCCAGAATCAATTGGAAGGCCGACATAGAGTTTTCCGGAGCCCCGACGGAACAACCGCGGTGGCCGAAGAGCAGGGGATACCGGGCAAAGGGAAAAAGTCTCTTCATTTTTTTTGACATAACAACCTCAAGTTCATTTCACCTGTAGTATAGGTGAGCATAAATCGGTCGGATAATTCTTTCAAGCCGTGTGAAGACAATCCCCGGCGGCACTTAGCCGCAACACACCGACGGTTCCCGTGTCTTCCGGAGTCCGCCCTCGGCGCCTTAGGGACCTCGGCGCCTTAGAGATCTCGGCGTCCTCGGCGCCCTCGGGACATATTTTTTTGCACAACGAAACCGAGTATGGTATTATGTCGGGAATGAAAAAAATCCTTGTCGTTGACGATGAAGCCATAATAGCAATGAACACCAGTATGCTTTTGAAAAGTGAAGGTTACGAAACCGATGAAGTGTACTCGGGTGAGCAATGTCTAGGGAAACTGGAAGAGGGAAATCGCCCTGATGTGATACTCCTCGATATCGACCTCGGTCCGAACAGGATAGACGGGACCGAAACAGCCCGAAGGATCAATGAACTCTACTCGCTCCCCGTCGTCTTTTACTCCGGCCACACCGACAGAGAGACTATTTCAAGAACCGAAGAGATTAACAACTACGGCTATGTCCAGAAAGCGGCGGGGAATCGACAGTTTTTGCTCGCGACGATCAAAATGGCCTTGAGGTTGTATTCCACCGAGAGGGAAAACAAGGAGAAGGAACGGTATTACCGGCTCCTCGCGAACAACTCCACCGACGTTATTATCACCTTTGATTTTCAATTCAATATAACCTACGTGAGCCCCGCGTCCATGATCGTTTCAGGTTTTACCCCGAAGGAAATTCTGAGTCTCAAGCTGCAGGACCTGGTAGCACCCGATTCGTTCAAAGAGATATTGACGTTACCGAAAAAGCTCCGATCCGGAGAGAATGTCAAGCTTACACTGGAGCTGGAGCATTATCACAAAGAGGGAAATTCCTACTGGGCCGAAGATACCATCACGATACTGAAGGACGACGGTGGCACCGCGATCGGCTATCTCGCCACCGTGAGGGATATTTCAAAGCGGAAGCTGTACGCCCGGCGAATGAAAAAGAGTGAAGAGTTCCACCGAGAATCGGAGAGCAGGCTCAACGCGATACTTTCGTCCATGAGTGATATCGTGTTCGCCTTCGACAATAAGGGGAGATTTACCTTCTACAATCTTTCATCCATGGATGATCTCTGCGCTCCCCCCCAGCATTTTATGGGAAAGACCTACTGGGAAGTGATGCCGGAACATCTTCATGATCTGTTCAACAGGGCCTTTCAAAAAACCCTGAAGGGAGAGACCGATAAATATGAGTACTCCATGAAGCTGAAAGGAAAGACCAGGTGGTTTCTCGCCAAGCATTCTCCGATCGTAGTCCGGGGACAGGTGGAAGGTTCGGTGTCGGTAATCAGGGATATCACGGATGGAAAGCATCAGGAAAAAAGTCTCCGGGATACCCTGGAACGGAGGGAAAACAGCATCAAAGAGATCCACCATCGCATAAAAAACAACCTTGCGATCATAGTGTCTCTCATCAACCTGAAAAACAGAGAAGCCGACGATCAGCGCGACTACGATGAACTGATCAACCAGATCGAGACAATCCGGATCATCCATGAGAAGCTCTACCAGAGTGACGACCTGGAAACCGTGGATATGCAACAATATATCGAAGACCTTCTCTCGAGAATTGCCGAATTGATAGGAGAGGAGTATTATGAGATCAGATCCAAAATAGAAAAGGTAAAACTCTCCCCGGATCAGGCTATTCCTCT
>CAZJIN010000357.1:0-3667 GCA_964545955.1 uncultured Sediminispirochaeta sp. | reverse complement strand
ATTTTTCGATGAGGCAATTCTTTTTTTGGGTTAGATTTTTGATGAGTCAACGCGCATGTTGAAACTTGATGCACTTTCCTTTACTATCAGTGCTTGATCTTAAGAAAAGGAAAATACGGATATGGGAATACGTGGAGAAGTTTTTTCTTCAAAAACCACTATAGGAAAACGCACCTATTTTTTTAACGTGAAAGAGAATCGTACGGGCGATCTTTTTCTCAATATCGTGGAGAGCAAGCAGCATGATGTGACCGGGTTTGAACGACATTCAGTGATTGTGTTTGACGAGGACCTGGAGGCTTTCCTCACGGAATTCCAGAAAGCGGTGGATTTTATCAAGAAAAAATCCTGAACGATCTGCGGTGGATCGGGCTCAAACCATGAAGCCTGCACAGTTCACGATGACGGGGGGTCGGATAACCCTTGTGACGGTCAAACTCCCAGGAAGGTTCGATCCAGGAATACCTGATCATCCACCTGTCTCGGGTGACCTTCGCGATGATGGATGCCGCGGAAATCTCCGGGATCAGGGAATCACCGTGTATCACCGCCTCCGACGGGATGGAGATCTCCGGTGTGAATTTCCCATCCACGAGAATCCTTGTTACACTTGAGATACCGGGTCCGGCGGGGGGATTACCCACGGCAATATCTAAAAACGCCCGTTTCATCGCGAGCAGTGTCGCGTGGTGGATGTTCATTTCGTCGATCTCTTCAGGCCATGCCCAGCCTGTTCCAATGAGGGAACCACTGGAACGAAGAGCCGAAGCGATGTGTTCCCTCCTGCGGGGGGTGAGGACTTTTGAATCCTTCAGGCAATCCCTGTCGAAACCGGGATCCAGAACACCCGCCGCGGCACAGACAGGGCCCGCCGTCGGGCCCCGGCCCGCTTCATCTATCCCGCAGATTCCACCGAAAGTATTCCCTTTCATATCGGAAAGAATATCGACTTTTTTGCGGGTTGTATATATTTAAGGGCGAATGAAATCCCGACATTTTCGAACTATCTAAAAGTGTCGGTTCTATTCACCTCCGGATTGTAATATGGTATAGTAAACGAAAGATCAGGGATACAAAAAGGATGAATTATCGGTGTTTTTAAAGAGTGTTGAGCTGTTCGGTTTCAAATCTTTCGCGGACAGAAGTAGAATTGAGTTTCGTGACGGAATCAGCGCACTCCTTGGACCAAATGGGTGTGGAAAAAGTAATGTAGTCGACGCGGTAAAATGGGTCCTGGGAGAACAATCGACCCGGTCGTTGCGGGCCGATAAGATGGAGGACATCATTTTCAACGGCACCGACAGCAGGAAAGCGCTCAGCGTTGCCGAAGTGACCCTCACCCTCAGCAATGATGAAGGTTTTCTTCCGATAGATATGCCGGAGATCGCCGTGAAGCGTCGTCTCCACAGATCCGGAGAGAGTGAGTATTTCATTAACAGTACCCCCGTGAGACTCAAGGAAGTGAGGGAGCTTTTTTTTGACACCGGTATTGGAAAATCCTCCTATTCGATCATGGAACAGGGGAAGATCGATCAGATACTCTCGAACAAACCGGAGGAGCGACGTTTTATTTTTGAAGAAGCCGCGGGGATAACCAGGTTCAAGTACCGTGGTGCCGAAGCGGAGAGGAAACTTCAGAAGACCGAAGAAAATATGGAGCAGGTGGAAAATATCCTCCGGGAAGTGAAACGCTCCTACAATACCCTGAAGAACCAGTCGGAGAAAACAGGCTTCTATCGTGAGTACAACGAGAAGATTTTTGATCTTGAACTCCAGTTGCAGTTGTTGAAGCTCAAAGACCTTCTTCAGAGGCAGCAGGAAAAAGAAGGGACTCTGGAAACTCGCTCCACCGAGAGGAACAAGCTGAGAAAGAGCATCGACGAGGTTAACCTTTTTCTTGAAAAAAACCTGGACCAGGTCAATGATATGGAGTCACGACTTATCGAGGGCCAGAAAAAACTCTACGGTTTGGATATTGAAAAAAACAACCTGGACAATCAGCATGTCAATTTCAAGGAGCGTACTGAGGAGATTCAGCGTCAGATACGTATTTCCAGGCAACGCGAGGAGGGTCTGAACGGAAAAATCATAGAACTGCGAGAGCAGGGAGAGGAAAAACTCCGACAGGTGGAGGACTACCAGGATAGGCTGACCCAGATCGATGAGAATATCCTCAGTTTTGAACAAACCATAGAATCCGCCAGGAAACGCATAGACGCAAACAACAAAGGTATATCCCACCTCGAGAAGCACAATCGTGAAGTGGCGCTACAAATACGGGAATATCAACAGGAATTACAGACTATCACCGATGATATTGTCGCCCAGCTCGATCGGAAACTGTATGAAAGCGCCTATTCCTCCACAAAGAGAAAAGAGATTGAAGCCTCCATCCGAACCCTGCTGAAGGAGATAGTCATACAGGCGGGGGGGCGTAGTGATTTGGTGCGGGATATGAAGAAGGCCGCCGACAGGAAGCTCGACGAGCTCGAGAAGACCCTTGAAAAGGCGATAGCTTCCTTTGACAGCTTGTCTGAAAAAAGCAGTGAACTGAGTAGACTCTTTGATAGTTACCGCGATTCAATTCCCGCTTTTATTGATGATTTCCTTGCCCCTGAAGGTATTATCACCAAAAAGCGTACCATCGACCAGGCGATTGATGAAGGACGGGAGACCCAGGAGAGAAATTCGACAAAACTTGAGGCACTCCGGAACGAAAATACCGAACTCGGCGGAAAGATTGATGAGTATAGAAAGACCCTCGAGGAGCTGCGGGTAAACAGGGTACAGGTTGAGACAAGCAGAAAAGCCGTCATGGAAGCCCTAAAAAATCTCGAGCAGCAGATCACCGAACAGCAGAAGCAACTTGAAGAGAACCGCAGGGGAATAACCGAAGGACAACAAAAACTCGAAAAGATCACCCTGCAGCAGGCTGAGCTTTCGGAAAAACAGGGAGAACTAAAAAAGCGGCGGGAGAAGCTACAGGAGGAGTTGACCCACCTCGAGAAGGGTATCTCAAAGCACAACAACGATCTTTCGGCGAAAGAGGTGACCCTCAAGAAGATGATGGAATCCCTGGGAAAAACCCAGGATCGGCTGGAAAAACTCCAGATGGAAGTCGCCTCGCTCAAGACTGAGATCAAATCGATTTACACCAATTTTTACGATCGTCATGGTCGTGAATTGACGGAATTCGAGACAGGTATGTTCGAAATTAACGAGACCTCCCAGGACTTAAAATCCCAGCTACAGCTTATGCGACAGAAACTGAAGGACCTTGGACAGGTGAATCTGATGGCCCCGGAAGAGTTCGTCGAGGTGAAAGAGCGTCACGATTTCCTCACGGGTCAGCTCGACGACCTCTATCACGCTCGGGAGGATCTCCGAAAAATCACAAAGGAAATCAGAACAGAATCGACGGAGCTTTTTTTAGAGACCTACGATCAGATTAAGAAGAACTTTCATTCCCTGTTCCGACGATTGTTCGGCGGCGGGCGGGGAGAACTGCGACTCACGGATCCCGGAAACGTCCTCGAATCGGGAGTAGAGATATTCGCCCAGCCTCCGGGAAAGAGCCTGGAAAATATTGCCCTTCTCTCCGGAGGGGAACGGTCCCTGACGGCGGTGGGGCTGCTCTTTGCCCCGTACATGGTGAAGCCTTCTCCCT
>CAZJIN010000356.1:0-3671 GCA_964545955.1 uncultured Sediminispirochaeta sp. | reverse complement strand
CAGCCGGGCTGAATACCGACTGAACCTGCGCCATGAAGCTGCGGACACCCGTCTGCTCGAGAAGGCCTACCGTATCGGTCTGCAGACGGAGGAGGCCTATGCCCGTCTGCGGGACAAGCTGGAGAAGGTCGAGGAGATCCGGGAGCTTCTGAAAAAAAGGCGGGTCCAAGCGCCGGACAATGTAGCAGACAATGTAGCAGACAATGTAGCAGACAGCGGCAAAGCCCCCAAGTTCAAGTGGGGCGCCCACAAGGGAAAAACCCTCCTGCAGATGATGAAAATGCCTGAGGTGGAGGTAGAGGACCTGCTGGGAATGCTCCCCGATCTTGCCGGGTATCCCCGCAGTTATATCGAACACCTGCACCTGGAGGTGAAGTATGAGGGGTACATTCGTCGACAGGAGCAGCAGGTTGAACGTTTTCAGCGTCTGGAGGATATGCGCATCCCTGAGAACTTCGATTACGATCACCTTGAGGGAATCTCGACGGAGTCAAGGCAGAGGCTGAAAGAGATCCGTCCCATTTCCGTCGGCCAGGCTTCGAGGGTTTCGGGGGTTCGATCCTCCGATGTGGCTGTCTTGATGGTGGCCCTCGGGCGTTCACGACGGTGAAAATGAGCATGGATCCCCATCTTCTCCTGCAAAAGGGTCTCGAGCGTCTCGAAGGCCTTGATACCCCTGAAGGGCTCGAAAGGCGTTGGGATTTCGATGTGGATGAAGCCGGGAACTCTCAGGACACCTTGGGGATGGGTGCGTCCTTTTCCAGGTACCTGGACATGCTGGAACGCTTTCTCGATGAGCTGGAGATGTGGAATCGAAGGGTCCGCCTGATCTCGGGAGATCGCGGGGATATCGTGGTGCGTCATCTGCTGGACTCCCTCGCGGTGTATCCGGTGATACGTGATCTGGGGATAAAGGAGATCGCCGATATCGGTTCGGGAAATGGATTTCCCGCGATACCCTTGGCCTTGCGGGATGAAACGCTTCGGTTCTCCCTGGTGGAGAGGGGGACAAAGAAGGCGGCTTTTCTGCGGAATGCCGTCGGGATTCTGAACCTGGGGACAAGGCTTGAGGTGCTGGATCGGGATGTGGGGGAGGTAAATCGGCAGTTTCCCCTTGTGATCAGCCGGGCCTTTATGCCCATCAGTTCGGCGGTACCCCTCCTGAAGAGGATCGTGGGGGGGAAGGGGATCCTGCTCTTTTTTGCGGGAAAAATAAAAAAAATTGAAACTGAACTGGAGTTTCTTGAACAAAAAACAGGTGTCCGGCAGAAACCTGACATTATTCCCGTGGAGGTTCCCTTTCTCGAAGAGGAACGACACCTCTGTCTGTTTAGGAACGGAGGGGGGGCTTAAAGGTCCTCAGTTATTCGTGTTTCGGGTCTGTTTCATATGGTCGAGAAGCTGTTCTTTTTCCACCAGGTCGATGAGACGTGCCTCAACAAACATCTGGGCACCCTCCGAGAAGTCTCCTGCATTCGCGCATATCCCGCGTCCCGCCTTGACTTCCTTCACCTTGGCGTAAAGGTCGCGCAAAAGGAGTTCTCCCACCTGGTTGGTGGTCCTTATAAAACGGAACAGTACGGTATCTTCCCATTTCACGGTGCTGACTTCCGTGAGGATATCCGCGTACTCGCTCTTGTACATACTGATGTCGACGATCTTGATCTTCGCTTTTGGGAAAAATGTATACACAAGCTTGCGGCAAAGGGCGACAAAATCGGAAGTCGGGGCTATGAGGTAGGTCTGAAGGATCTCATTTCGATGCAGTTCGCTGTATTTCTGTATGAGCGCGGGAACATCCTTGTAGTCCGGACGGCTGCTCTGAATATCTTCGAGATACCCCACGGCCTCTCCTATTTGCTGAAGTGAAATATACGCGAGGGCGAGGCGGTACATCAATTCGAATCTCGTTTCCGCCTTTATTTTTTCATGACGAAGACCAATGGTAAAATCGAGGACGGCCTGGTCGAACTTTTTGTTCTTCATGTTGATACTTCCCGCGTACAGGGAGGCCGTAGGGCCGATCTGGGGATCGGAACGCAGGTGGGAAAAAATTTGCAGCGCCTGGTCGGATTTTCCCATATTCTGGTACACCTGACCGAGGGCGAACAGTGTCTCCTTGTCGTCCGGCTCGAGGTCAATCGCCTTGCGAAGGGAATTGGCGGCATCGGAGAATTTTTTAAGCCTGATCCTGGTATATCCGAGGTATCTGAGCGTTTTAATGTGGTCGGGTTGCTGTTCCACCGCCTGTTGGAGGCGGGCCTGGGCTTTCTCGTAGTTCTTTGCCTTGTATTCAAGGTAGCCGAGATTGTAGTTTATTTCGAAGACGTCATCTTTCATGGTGCGAGCCAGGGTGAAGGATCTGTATGCTTCCTTGAAGTGTCGAGCCTTCATGGCGGCGATGGCGTGCTTGAGGGTGAAGGCGAACTCATCGAGTTCTTTGTCGGTGGCGCAGAGTTCGATCAAAATATCGAACGTACGCATCGCTTTCTCATACTCACCCTGGGCAAGATGGTCCTCACCTACGATTTGCAAGGCTTCGGCGTCCTTGGGATTCTGGGCGAGACGACGATTTGCATCTTTTAACTGCGCTTCTCGGTCTTTTTTACGATATTTTTTATTGTTTTTCGAGGTGTTCATCTTATTTTTTCTGATGCTATAGACGACAATTAATAAGATGAAGACAATCGCTACAATACTCGGTATTATGATGATGGACATACGCACATTATGGTGTTCTTTAATTGACAAGTCAAGAAAAGGGATACCGGCAATTATCACTATCGGGAATATCGGGTACACTTGGAGTCGGGAATACAGCTTTTTGTTGAGCGGAACGAGGTTTATGCGGGAGGAATACTGTGGAAAATAAAAAAATAGGGATAAAAATCGCCGACGGGAGTTTTTATCCAATCCTGGAGGAGGGATCCCTTAAAAAGAAGCGGTTGGTTCTCACCACTGTGAACGATAACCAGGACAGTGTTCAGATAGACCTCTACAGAGGTTCCGGTGAGACCCTTGAGGGCGCGACTTATATAGGCAGCCTGCTGGTGGATGAGATCAAACAGGGTGTGAAGGGAGATGCCGAGATTGAGCTCACGATGGGAGTTGACGAGGAGGGCAATCTCAACTCGGTGGCGACCGACAGGGCCAGCGGTCTGAAGCAGAGCTTCTCAGTCGGCTTGAAGAACCTCGGTGAAGAAGGACAGTATGAGGTACCGGATTTTACATTTACCGAGGAAGAACCCGCTTTTGATGAGGAAGAGCTTTCCTTCGATGCCGAACTTCAGGGAGATGAAGATGTGTTCGGCGAAGAACCGCTTGAAGAGGCCGTACCGGAGGACGCTGAAACCGGCGCAGAAGAGGATTTTGACTTTTCCGGCTTCGATGATGTGGAGGAAGCTTCCGGTGAGCCGGAATTCGGTGAGGAATTTCCTGAGGTGCCTAAGGGGATCGAACCGGAGCAGGAACGGAAAGAGGAGGCTTTCCCCGGGGGGGATGAGTTGGGTGAAGAGACCCCGGAGGAGGATCAACAGGAGGACCGAAAGGCGAAACCCCTCCTGGTCGGCCTGCTGGTGGTTATAGCCCTTGCCCTGATTGGCGCGCTTCTCTATCTCTTTGTGTTCATGGCAGGAGACGAGAAAGGGGCTCCTCCCCTTGAGGCGCAGAAC
>CAZJIN010000355.1:0-3687 GCA_964545955.1 uncultured Sediminispirochaeta sp. | reverse complement strand
CGTGATATACCCCCTGATGGTCCTGCCCCGGGAAATACCGGCGACAAACAAACCCACGAAGGGGGACCAGGAGATCCACCATGCCCAGTAAAAGAGGGTCCAGGATTTTGTCCACTCATACCCCTGAAAGGGGTTAGCCGACAGGCTGAGACTCACGAAACCGGATATATATTCTCCCATGGTGGTGGTGAAAATATTTAAAATATACGAAGTCGGCCCAACTATAAAGACGAAAGCGAGCAGCACGACGGCGATGAAAACGTTGGTTTTGCTGAGAATTTGTATGCCGCTGTCGAGACCGGTGGAGCTCGAAATGAGGTAGAGCACGGTAACAATACCAATGATGGAAAAGGTGACCGTGTTGTTCACGGGAAGACCGAAGACCGAGTGGAGTCCTCCGTTGATCTGCATTGCCCCGAGGCCCAGGGAAGTGACGATACCGAAAACCGTCGCGAAGACCGCCAGCACATTGATGAAGTGTCCGGTAGCACCAAAGACCCTGTCACCCAGAAGGGGATAGAAGGTGTTTGAAATGAGAGGGGCCATACCCCTGCGGAAGGAAAAGTAGGCTATGGAGAGACTCATCACGATGTAGATCGCCCAGGGCTGAATTCCCCAGTGAAAAAAACTGTGCACCATGGCGAAAGCCGCGGCATCGCCGCTCTCCTTTTCTATGTAGGCGGGGGGATTGGCGAAATGGCTAAGGGGTTCGGAGACCCCCCAGAAGATGAGACCTATTCCCATCCCGGCTGCAAAGAGCATACTGAACCAGGCAAAATAACTGTACTGAGGCTTTTCGTGGTCCTTTCCCAGCTTTATCCGGCCATATTTACTGAAGGCCAGGTATATACTGAAAATGACAAAGCCGAAAGTCGAGAGAAGGTAGGCCCAACCGAAGTGTTCAATGATCGAGCTGTGCAGGACCGAGCTGATCCTGTCCAGCTGTTCCGGCAGGACTATTCCGATCCCCACGAAAAACAGGACCAGTACCAGGGAGAAGATGAATACGGAGGTTCCCTTTTTCATAGTTTGACCTCCTCTTCCTTCAGTTGGGCAGGTTCATTCCGTTTTGGGACAATAAGAACGGAGCAGGGAGCATTGTAGCTCACCTCCTCGGCGGTCGATCCAAGCACCGGCCCGCTGCTGCTCGTGGTGTCCGATTTTCCAAGGAGGACAAGGTCCGCGGAAAAACGCTTCGCCACTTTTACAATATGTTTCCTTGGTGAACCGATCAGGTCGACGAAGGTAGTATTTTCCTCGGGGTAACCGCTCAGCGCCATAACCGAGGCCAGTTCTTTATCGATGGTATCTTTTCGTTTTTGCTCCACCACCGGATCGGGGGCCCTCCTGCCCACGTAGAGAAGTACGAGCTCATCCTCCCGGGACTTTCCGTTTTGAAGGAACGAGAGGATCCGCTCATCTCTACCCTGAAGCGAGGTTGCATACAGTACTCGAAAAACCCGATCGTTCCGCTGTCGACGCCCCTCTTTTTTATGCACAAATACGGGGATATCGCTTTGACGAGTCACATCCTTCACGGTACTGCCGAGAATTGTCCTAGTGAGCCAGCTTTTTTTCTTGAAGGTTATCCCGATTATATCTGCTTTAAATTCATCAGCGGCAAAAAGGATAGCCGTAGAGACCGCGCCTGAACGTATTGCCGTTTCCACTTCGAATCCGTGTTCCCGAATCTTGACGGAATACTCTTCCAGCTGTTCATGATTGTGAGCGCCTGCCCTTCCCTGTTGGCGACCGACATGGACCACCACCACCCTCCGCGTATTCTGCATTTTAAGAAAGCTGCAAATCGAGGAGATCTGGTTTTCATTCTCATGAAAACTGAGGGGAACAATCGCCTTTTTTACCATACTGCCTCCTGGTTTTCCTTTCAGCATATTCTGCATGAAATCCCCCCGATAGCGCAAGGGCAAACAAAGGCCCTCCCCTTGCAGGGAGGGCCTGGGAAAGATTTTCTTTTTTCTTACTACTTCAGGAATTTTGAAACAAAGGGAGATGTTTCGCCCCGTCTCAGAAAATGTCCCGAAGGTCCCTCTCCGAGAAACTCCGAAAACCACGATTCGTGCTCAATCTCCTCATTGAGAATCGCCTGGACCAGATCATAGGTTCTGTGGTCCTTCCCGGCGGTCATGTGACAAAGCTCGGTATATCCGGCTACGGCACATCGCTCCGCTCCGACCAGCACCTCCATAATGGCCCTTACATCAGTAGGATCCTTCGGAAGTGAAGCGGGAGGACATGCGGAAATATCATGGAATACTTTCATGTCCCCGGGAAGCTCTCCACCCAGTTCATAAATTCTCGGTACAAGGGCTTCAAAGTGATTTCGGTCCTCGATTCTCGCTGTTTCGGCGATCTCCTTGATTCCTTCACCTTCCAGTCCAATCAGGTTTACCCGCAGGATGGTGTAATAATAAAAAGTGGTCAACTCAGCGGATGCATTTTTCACCAGCAGATCCAGCAACTTATCCAGATCCACCCCTGCTTTCTGTACCATTTCTCTTGCAACTCTTGCCATGTTCAGTCTCCTTTAAAAAATTTTTATCCGCGACAACGTCACGCCTTCACAATAATCGGAACGATTATTGTAATAATATCAAAAAAAATATTCCTCCCCTCACCGCGTTCTCTTCTCCTCAGCGTTCTCTTTCGCACGACACTGATCACAGATTCCAAAAAACTGAAGCTTGTGCTGTCGTACGTGGTGGGAAGTGGCCCGGCGCACCTGTTCATCCAGGGCTTCATTCACGGGAATATCGAGATCTATGATACGACCGCAGCGTTCACATATAAAATGATAGTGGGGCTCCGTTTTTGCCTCGAAGTGATCAAAGGTACTCCCGAAAGCATGTTTTTGAATAAGCCCCTGTTCCATCAGTATATTGAGGTTCCTGTAAACGGTGCCCATGCTGAGATTGGAAAACTCCCTCTGCATCTCATGGTACAGCCAGGCTGCGGTGGGATGGCGGTCCGTGCTTCTCAGAATCTCGAGAATCCTCTCCCGCTGTCTGCTGTGCTTCAATTCATTTCTTTTTGCGGGAGCCATCGTACCTCCATCTGATAATCGGAATGATTATTAAATATAATTTTACCATGTACGCTCTTTTTGTCAAGGAAAAGGGTTATAATTTATTAGTTTTTTTGTCAGTTTTTTTTACAAAACGCAGTTTTCCCTAAGGGGGCGGATATCCTTCCACGATCTCCGGCCTTATTGTCCGTCGCGTTTCCTTGCTCGGATCACCACAAAACCGCCCTCGCCGTGACCTTCCTTCGACGGCTGTATCTCTCTAACCTCATCAAGCTTACCAAACACGGTCTGCCTGACCATCTCCACCTCAAAATTCTTCGCCTCAAGAAGCGAAATTACCTGCTGGGCGGTGTAGAATGTCGCATCACGATAGAAGACATTCTCATCCTTGTGTTTCAGATAGGACCTGCCCAGGGGAGAATCTTCGTCTACGAATCCGAAAAGGGCCCGACCATCGTCCTTCAGGACCCGCCGGATCTCTCCAATAGCCTTCTCTATATCCTCAAGAAAACAGATCGCCGTGACCATCAGGGTATAGTCGAAGATTCCGTCGCTGTAGGGCAGTTCTTCAGCCACTCCCTGTTTCACCTCGATACCCCGTTTTTCAGCAAGTCGGAGCATCGCTTCGGACGGGTCCACTC
>CAZJIN010000354.1:0-3694 GCA_964545955.1 uncultured Sediminispirochaeta sp. | reverse complement strand
AAAATGGCCCTGCCGCCAGACCGAGGATTGGGCCGATTTCATGAAAAGCAATTCCCATCCCCCTCTTTTCCACCGGTATGAGTTCGGTGATGGTGACTATACCACAGGGAAGGTAAAGTCCGGAACCTACTCCCAGTAGAAATAGTCCCAGGCGAAAGGGCAACAGGCTGTGGCTTACGGCAAGGAGGAAGAGAGCCGCCGTGGTGACTCCCGCGGAGATGGCGATCCCCGAATGGAGCTGTATTTTCTGAAGGAGAAAACCTGAGAGCAACATGCTGGTCATCATGCCCACTGAGAGGATAAGAAAAAATGCACCCCCCGCCGCGTGGGAAATTCCCAGGTCCTTTTCGATCGTCAGGAGCAGCGGGGATGGAATGATACGTGCGGTAAAGGTCATGAAGAACACACTTACCACAAGAAGAGTCGATGCGAGTGGAAAGGGTTCCGGGGTGTTATTCTGTAGCCGGGATTCGGCGCTTTTTTTACGGTTCATACCGGCTGCTATCTTACGAGAAATCTCGACTTAAGGATAGCCCGGGACCCGGAAGAAAAGTTATGAAACGCAATTTTTCTGCCTGATTTGTCTATTATGATTTCGATGTAGAAAAAATCTTCGCTTTTTGAATCCTCTTGACTTGAGACCGGCAGAAGTATTCAGGTGTATCCATCACCTTCAGGTCTAAAGAGGGTTTTGGTATCGAGTTTGTGCTATATTTTCCCTACAGCTGAGAGTTCCGCGGTAAAAAAAGCGGCACTAGAGGTCGTCATTGGTCCCAGGTACTGCGGGAGCCCCGGATCGGATGTGATAAGGGGGGCTCACCCTCTGGTAAGGGCTCCATAGAACTCGAAAATACCTTCCGTCAGCTTCAGCTGAAGGTCGGTGAGGCGGGCGGAGGCTTTGCGATACTCCTCCCTGAGGGCGGTAACCCTTTCCCTTCCGGTGTTCTTGACCCTGGTCGCAAGGGCGTGTTCGTATTCCTTCCTCGATCGCTCTACCTTCAGCTCTACCTTGCGGTATTCTTCTTTCAGCTCAAAGATTCGCTCGAAAAAGCCCTTCAGGCTTTCCCTCATGTCGGCGAAGAGAGCCTTCAAGTAGCCGGTCTCGAGCTCTTTCATGAGCTTCGTTACGGGAACGATCTCCCGGACCCGGTGAGCATTGGACCCGACGAAAACGAAACCCCTGTCGAGTTTTCCCCGGCGCGCGTTATTCAAGGCCAGGGAGATGCAGTAGTTGGCCCCCTCGGCCTGGCAGCCGGCGAGACATTGCCAGGGGCATTTAAAGATTTTTTTTGTGGTGGCGGCGCTTTTGAGAAAATCGTTCACAATCGCGCGACCGGGCAGTCCGACGGGGCTCTTGATGATCCCGATATCTTCCTTACTGGCGGCCACGTAGGCTTCCTTGAAGGCGGTATCGGCGTCGCATTCATCGGTAGCCACAAATCGGGTACCCATCTGTACTGCGTGGGCTCCGAGCTTCATGATCCGGTAGATATCCTCACCGGTGAAGATACCCCCACCGGCGATGACCGGAATCTGCCGTTGGAACTCTTCCTCGTAGGGCCGCAGGGTTTCATTCACCTCCGGCACCACCTTTTCTATCTTGTACTCAGGACTATCGATATCCTCTTCACTGACCCCGAGATGGCCTCCCGCCTTGGGGCCTTCAACAACAACCGCGTCGGGGACGTCGTGGTAGATTTTTTTCCACATCTTGAAGATCAGGTCCGCTGCCCGGGCGGTGCTCACGATGGGCACGGCCTTTACGTTTTGTTCCCTCATCTTCGCGACCGGGATATTTTTAATCGGCAATCCCGCTCCCATTATGACGAGGTCGACTTGGTCCTCAATCGCGGTATCCAGAAGTTCATGGAAATCGTTTAGAGCCACCATGATGTTTACGCCCAGGGGTCCGTTGGTTTTTGCGCGGACCTTCCTGATTTCACTCCTCAGGGCACGGATGTTCGCGGCCCGTCCATCCTTGAAGTAATCCTTCTCGATCATACCGATGCCGTTGGCGGCGATTATACCGATGCCTCCCTTTTCCGCTACCGCGGAGGCAAGGCCGGAGAGAGAGATTCCCACCCCCATGCCGCCCTGTACGATCGGGATTCGAGCGATGAGATCTCTGATCCGGAGCTTGGGCATTTCGAAGCGGGGAATATCTATTTTAATCGATTTTATTAATGACAAAAAACTCTCGTAACTGTATTCGGGCATATAATATCCTTACAGAAAAATTTGTCGGTCTGAGGCCGATATGTTTAAAGGGTACACTTTTTTTTCGGATATGTATATGGTCATTTTAGCTCTTTCTGCAATTCTGATTATTTCGCTCCGAACATCAGGGGGCGAGCACCGTTGCCATTTTCTCGAGGGCTTCCCGCAGGAGCTCGCGGGAGCAGGCAATATTCATTCGGAGGAAGCCTTCTCCGGAGTCTCCGAATCTTGATCCGGCCTCAAGCCACACCCCGGCATGGTCAATCAGGAGCTTTTCGATTCCCATACTATCGGTACGGAGACGATCCCGGATTGTGCGGAGGTCGAGCCACGGAAGGTAGGTGGCCTCCAGGGGGGAGATGGTGATTTCCGGCATCCGGTCCGCGAGAAATGTAGACAGCATATCACGGTTGTTTTGAATGTAGCTGAGGGTCTCTTTCAGCCATGGTTCTCCGTGGAGGTAGGCGGCTTCGCAGGCGACGGCGCCGAAACTGTTGGGAAGATCGCTGCAGTTTCGATGCATCTCACGGCGAAAGGTCCGGCGCAGTTCTTTGTCCCCGATAATGATATTGCTGGTGGCCAGTCCCGGTATGTTGAAGGTCTTGCTAGGAGCGGTGCAGAGTACCGAGTGCTTTGCTGCCGCGGGGCTGATCATCGGGTAGGGAATGTGAGGGCGCGGCGCGTCGGGTAGTACCAGGTCTCCGTGTATTTCATCGGAGACAACCACAAGCTTATGGCGGTCGGCAATCGCCGCTACCTGTTCGAGCTCTTCACGGCTCCAAATCCGACCCACCGGGTTGTGAGGGGAGCATAGAATGAGAAGTTTTGTCCGGGGTTGGGCTGCCAGGGACTCGAGGTCTTGAAAATCCATGGAGTAGCGGCCGTCTTTTTCCAGAAGTCTGTTTATCAAGAGTTCCCGACCGTTCTCCGTGACCGCCGAGGTGAAGGGGTAGTAGACGGGATTCTGAATCACAACTCCGTCGCCGACTTCGGTAAACGCACGCACCGCCGAATGTACCGCGGGAACGATGCCCGGCGTAATAGACACGGTATCGGCCTTGATTTCCATGCCGAAGCGGGTGGAAAACCAACGACTGAGCGCGACGTAGTAGGATGGTCCTGCGGCGGTGTAGCCGAAGACCCCATGGTCAACCCTCTTCCTGAGTGCCTCCAGGACCGGTTGGGGAACGGTATAATCCATGTCCGCAACCCAGAGAGGGATCTGACCCGGTGCCTCCGGGTGAGGTTTCCTGTCCCATTTGATAGATCCGCTGCCCCGCCGGTCCGGGGGATTGTCGTAGGGGTTTTCTCTTTTCATGCCCAGGATGATACGGCATCGAAGGGGGAGTATCAACTCCCTCCGGGAGGAGAATTTAAATTTTTAACAATCTTAAAAAAGAGACAATTGCTTGAGTTGCATGAGTTCTCCCTTTCACGGTACAATGGTAATATAAAATATTTTTTCCGCGGAGGTTTT
>CAZJIN010000353.1:0-3697 GCA_964545955.1 uncultured Sediminispirochaeta sp. | reverse complement strand
CATTGAGTTATTGAATAAAAACAGATTGAACCCCTCCCCCTTTATCGTATAGCCTTACGGGGGGAGAAAAAACACGTCATGAAGCGATGCACCGCACCGTACAACCTGATCCTCAAGCCCATAGGCTCCGTCTGCAACCTCCGCTGTGAATACTGCTATTACCTGGAAAAATATCAAATCGTCATGGGGGCGGATGAAAAATCCCAGGTCATGAGCGACGAACTGCTTGAACGGATGACCCGGGAGTATATCGAATCCCAACCGATCTCTGCACAGGAGGTTGTTTTCTCGTGGCAGGGGGGTGAACCTACGCTTCTGGGTATTCCCTTTTTTGAAAAAGCCCTTCAGATGCAGGAAAAATACAGACGAGAAGATATGAAAATCCTGAACGCCCTGCAGACTAACGGTACTCTGATCACGCCGGAATTCGCGCGTTTTTTCCGGGACAACAACTTCCTGATCGGTATCAGCATCGACGGACCGGAAGATCTTCACAACCGCTACCGGAAGAACGCGGAGGGAAAGGGAAGTTTTGCCGCCGTTATGGGGGGGTTGGAAAATCTGAAATCCCAGGGGGCGGAGTTCAACGCCCTTACTGTGGTGCAGAAGGACAACGGCAATCACCCTGAGGAGATCTATGACTTTCTCAAGGAGATCGGGGTTGTCCATATGCAGTTTATTCCCATAGTCGAAACGGAAGGGAATAAGATCGGCGGGAGATCCGTGACTCCCGCCCAGTGGGGGAATTTTCTACAACGGGTTTTCGACAGATGGCTGGCAGGGGATATCGGTCAAATCTACGTACAGCATTTTGATCTGATGCTCAGCCACTACATGGGCTATCCCCCATCGCTCTGCGTGCATTCCCCGACCTGCGGGAGGGCTCTGGCCCTGGAACACAACGGAAACCTGTACAGCTGCGACCACTTCGTCGACCCGGAACACCTCCTGGGAAATATTGCCGATACCCCCCTTACCGAAATGGTAGATAGTGAAAAACAGAGAACCTTCGGCAAAATGAAACAGGACGGCCTTCCTCTTAAGTGTCAGAACTGTAATTTTTTACACCTCTGCTACGGCGGCTGCTTACGGAACCGCCTGCCGGCACCGGACCGGGAAAACTCCCTGAACTACCTGTGCGAGGGATATAGTCATTTTTATGCCCATACAAAACCGTATTTTGAAGCCATGGAACGGGCGCTCTCCAACAGGGAGTTTGCCCGGGATTTTGTGAAATACCTGGATCCGAAACTCTTCCTTCACGTAGGGCGCAACGATCCCTGCCCCTGCGGGAGCGGCAAAAAGTTTAAACACTGCCATGGGAAAATATAGACGAGGTCCCTTCCCACTGGTCCTTCCCGCCGGCTCTTCCCGCCGGTCGGCACCTATGGACAAAACATAGTATTTTGCTTATATTCAGTTCATGACATTAACAGAATTTCAAACCGCTATAGCGGACACGGAACGACCGACAATCATTGACCTCTGGGCTCCCTGGTGCGGACCCTGCAAGGCGATGAAACCGACCTTTGATTCCCTCTCCGAAGAGTATGGAGACCGCGCCAGGGTTCTGGCGGTCAATGCCGACGAGAGTGCCGAGGTATTGCAGAGCCTCCATGTTTTCGCGATTCCCACGGTGGTGGTCTTTCGCGGAGGTACGGAAATTGCCCGACGCAAAGGGGCACAGTCTGAGACAAATCTGCGAGGGCTTTTCGAAGCCGTGGTGGAAGGCAGGGAAATACCGGTGATGTCCAGCCGGGTTCGATTTCTCCGTATTGCCGCAGCCGTTGCCGCAGCCCTGTTGTCGGTCCGCATGGATCCGGCATGGCCAATGCAGATCGTCGCGGCGGTGCTCTTCGGTCTGGCGATCCACGACCGCTGCCCTATACTCAAAGCGCTGAAACGTACCGTTCTGCGCCGCGGAGACGTGACAAGCGATATGTAACCTATCACTCAGATTGTGGCACACTTCAAATTTATCGTGTCGGAAATCTGGTCCGGATCAGGTTTTTCTGATACACTACCGGCACGGAAATGAAGCAGAAGAAGTGTAAAACAAAGATGATGAGAGTTCCCTGTAGAAGCACATACATATGAAGATTCTCCACACCTCGGACTGGCACATCGGTAGATCACTCTACGGACAAAAACGCTATGGAGAGTATGAAAAGTTCCTCACGTGGCTCGGCGATACGCTGGAACGGGAAGGTATCGACGCCCTGCTTATCGCGGGAGATATTTTTGACACCAGCACCCCCGGCAACCGGGCGCAGGAGCTTTACTATCGCTTTCTTTACAGGGTTTCCTTATCCCCCTGCCGGCATGTGGTCGTGATTGCCGGAAACCACGACTCCCCTAGCTTCCTGAACGCTCCAAGAGAACTGCTTCGGGCCTTGAGGGTACACGTGGTCGGTGCCGCCGGCGAGAATCCGGAGGATGAACTGATCGTGCTGAAGGATGATCACGATCTACCTGAGGCTATCGTCTGTGCGGTCCCCTTTCTTCATGACAGGGATATCCGGACCGTTGAGGCTGGGGAAACCATGGAAGAAAAGGATGAAAATCTCTCCCGAGGCCTCCGGGATCATTACAGAGCCGTTTGTGACCTGGCCGAACAGAAAAAGGCAAGCTTCGAGAAGGCCGGAGTACCCGACGTGCCTCTCATCGCCATGGGACACCTTTTTACCGCGGGGGGGAAAACCGTCGACGGTGACGGTGTCCGGGAACTCTACGTCGGGAATCTTGCCCACGTGGACAGGGGGGTTTTTCCATCATCCCTGGACTACCTGGCCCTTGGACATCTCCACGTGCCCCAGTGTGTGGGCGGTGTCGATCACCTTCGTTACTCCGGTTCACCCATCCCCATGGGCTACGGCGAGGTATCTCACACAAAGAAAGTCGTTCTCTTCGAAAAAAAAGGCGCCACCGTCGATATTCGCGAAATTACGGTTCCCCGCTTTCAAGCCCTGGAGAGTATTGCAGGTACCCTCGAGGAGATACTCGGGAGAATTGAGGAACTGAAACAGGATGAGAGCGACGCGTGGCTCGAAATTGAATACACCGGAAAGAAAATCGCCGGCAACCTTCGTGAAATCATCGAAGAAAGTCTCATCGGCTCGGCAATGGAAATAAGACGGATCAAAAATAAACGGATCTTCGATCGGGTGATCAATTCTATTCACGAAGAAGAAACCCTTGATGCCCTGGACGTGAGGGAGGTTTTCCATCGCTGTCTCGAAACCTTCGAGGTTCCCGAGGAAGATCGACCCGGATTGGTTGCCTCCTACGATGAAATAGTCCACGCCCTTCAACAGGAGGACCGGAATGCGGAATGAAAGGTATCATACCCCAGGGCAAGCCCTGGACCCGGGTCGTTTTTTCGGCCCACTCCGACCCAAGGGGGTCGGGGTATTGATACCTTTCCTTCCCTTCGCTCACTCGGAAATGGAACCATCAAGATGGTTCCGCTCCTCTCGTTCGCTTGGGAATAAACCAAAGGCTTCCCTCCACACTCCGATGAGGCGAACTCCGATGAAACGAAGAGGGGCACCACGATCATGAAGATCCTCGACCTGAGGTGGAAAAACCTGAACTCCCTCTACGGTGAATGGCATATCGATTTTACCGATCCGGAATACCTTTCCAACGGGATTTTCGCCCTCACCGGTCCCACGGGATCCGGGAAATCAACAATCCT